>CAZEHS010000113.1:0-8129 GCA_964511875.1 uncultured Peptostreptococcaceae bacterium | reverse complement strand
GCTGTAAGGCCTTCTTTATTCATGATATATGTTACAATGGCAGGGTCGATATCGCCGCACCGTGTACCCATGATCAGGCCTTCCAATGGTGTGAAGCCCATTGATGTTGCAACGGATTTCCCGCCTTCGATGGCACAGATGCTGGCACCATTGCCCAGATGGCATGTGATGAGCTTCAGATCCTTGATATCTTTGCCCATCATGGCAGCAGCACGCTGTGAAACATATTTATGGCTCGTTCCATGGAAGCCGTAACGACGGACTTTGTATTTTTCATAGTATTCATATGGCAGTGGATAGATATAGGCTGTGCGGGGCATTGTCTGGTGGAAAGCGGTATCGAATACAGCCACGTTGGGAACGCCGGGCATCAATTCCTGGATAGCCTTGATACCAATGATGTTCGGCGGGTTATGAAGAGGCGCCAGTTCAACGCACTCTTCCAGCGCTGCCATTACTCCATCATCGACAATGACTGACTCGCTGTACTTTTCACCCGCATGGACTACGCGGTGACCAACAGAACAGATTTCTTTCAGGCTGGCAACCGCTCCGTGAGTCGGATCAACCAGAGCTTTCAGGACAACTGCCAAAGCTTCTTTGTGGTCCGGCATTGGAACTTCGATCAGTGTTTTACCGGATTTTTCTGTTTCATGCTTCAGTTTGGAGCCTTCAAGACCGATCCGTTCAACCAAACCGATTGCAAGAACACTCTCATCAACCATATTGATGAGCTGATACTTTAATGACGAACTCCCGCAGTTAATTACCAGTACGTTCAATGTAATCCCCCTTATGTCGAAAAAATTGACAAATCTCCGATAACCCAATACAGTTTTCATTATAAACGAGAGAGAAAATATTTCAATAGAAAATGGCCGGAAAACGATTATTTCGTGGACTATAGCAATTTTTAACTGTATACAAAGTGCAATCACGACCAAATACGGAGGCTCTCATGAAGATTCTAGGCCTGATTACAGAGTACAATCCTTTTCACAACGGGCACCTGCATCACCTTCAGACATCAAAGGCGCTAACCGGTGCCGGCCTGACCATCGCAGTGATGAGCGGACACTTTCTCCAACGGGGGCTTCCTGCACTTACGGATAAATGGGCACGGGCTGAAATGGCAATCCTGTGCGGCGTGGATCTGGTTGTCGAACTGCCAGTCATTCACTCCTGTGCCAGTGCGGAGTATTTCGCATCCGCCAGCGTGGCCCTGCTCCACGCTTTAGGAGCCGATTCCCTTTGTTTTGGCTCTGAGGACGGCGATATCGGTCCGTTCCTGTCCACAGCAAGGATACTTGCAGATGAACCCCCTGCCTTTAAGGATGCACTCAGAATCCATCTGGACAAAGGGCTCAGCTTCCCTGACGCTCGGGAAAAAGCACTTCAGGCTGTCAGTATCTCCGTAGGGTCTTTGATGAGACTTCCCAACAACATCCTTGGATTGGAATATTGCAAAGCCATCCTGACCCAAGGCATAACAATGGAGCCCTGCACGATACCCAGGATCGGCACAGGTTATCACAGCATGGAAATTGCAGGAAGAATCTGCAGTGCCACAGCCATCAGGAATATGATAGACAACAGCGCTGACGTGCCTGAATTCCAACCTGTCATGCCCGAGGACGCAGCTCCATTGATGAGTTCCGCATACATGGCAGGGAATACCGCCTCTGAAGACCGCCTGTTTCTCATTCTCAAGTTCCTGCTCAGGACTTTACCGACCGAAAGAGGACTGGAGCTTGCGGACAGTGAGCATGGCCTGTGGCACCGCATGACCCAGGCTGCAAAAACAGCCATCAATTACGAGGACCTGATCCGAAAAATCAAGACCCGCAGATATACCCAGACCAGGATACAGCGTGTCCTGACAGCGCTGCTGCTGGATATCTGTACTGAAACCCGGGAAAGGCTGGGGCATCCCAGGTATGTCAGGGTGCTCGGCACATCCGGTGCCGGACGCAGTTATCTCAAAGCTTACAAGAAACACGGCCCTCTGCCTGTCATCAATAACCTTTCCCGGTTCCAATCCGACGACAGCCTGTTGTCAGAAATGCTGGACTATGACATCCTGGCCACTGACATGTTCTCCCTGGCTCTGGCAAATCCGGCACTGAGAGTGTCCGGCAAGGATCATCTGGTTAAAAGCCCTTACATCGGCATATGAAGAAAGGACAGCCTCGCGGCTGTCCTTTCTTATTTGGGATTATATCTATCCAGTTCCTTACGGTTTTCATTGACTGTGATCAGCATGCGGTGCAGTTCCTTTTCAAGGTTCTCAAGAATTTCATCCGCGTAACAGAAAGAACCCGTTTTGATCTCATCTGATTTTTCGACAGATTCGTTGATAAGTTCGTCGGCTTTCTTGCGGGCCAGCTTCATTATCTCGCTCTGATCCACCAAAGCCATTGCCTGCGCATGAGCTTCATTCATCATCTGATTCATATCTGCCTGGGCTTTATGCAGGAGTCGCTCTGCTTCTTCCTGGGCATCTGCAAGAATTTTGGCCCGTTCCTCCTTGATCCATTTCGCCTGCTTCATTTCATCAGGCAGTTGAATTCGGACCTCCTTAAGTATTTCAAGGAGATCTTCCCGATCAATCAGGGCTTTTCCTGAAAACGGCACAGATGGTGCCCCTTCCATTTTTTCTTCCAGTTCATCCAACAAGACCAGAACGCGCATATTATGCCTCCTTTGACTTATCTTTCAACAATTGACTGACTACAGGCGGTACCAGCTCATCCACCGGGCCACCCAAACGGTATATTTCCTTTACAAGACTGGAGCTCAGATAGGAATTCTCATTCGCTGTCATCATAAAAATCGTTTCGACTCCAGGGCTAAGCTTCTGATTCATCAGGGCCATCTGGAACTCTGCTTCAAAATCGCTGATTGCCCGAAGTCCTTTGATAATAAGCGGAATATCATGTTCCTGCATATAGTTTATCAATAATCCACTGAAGGAATCAACACGTACATTTGGAATATCCAGGGTCACTTCCCGAAGGAGCGAGACCCGTTCTTCCAATGTGAACAGAGGATTCTTCGCAGTGTTGATCAGAACTGCCACGATCAATTCATCCACCAGGGCTGCGGCACGCCTGATGATATCCAGATGACCATTAGTGACCGGATCGAAGCTGCCGGGGTAAACTGCCGTCATGGGGTGACCTCCCTGTATAATGAAAGCGATGTGCGTCCATATTTCTTTTCATTGATCCGTTTCAGACTGCCGATCTGATCCGGTGTCATGTCTGTTGATTCGTGCTCGACAATGACCAGGGCTCCCGGATTCAAAACTTCGGATTCCACCAGCTGTTTGAGTGTTTTGATTACCCAGCCCTTCTGGTAAGGGGGGTCCATGAACACCAGGTCGAATTGCCTTCCTTCCCGCTGCATTAGCCGGATAGCGGTTTCAGCAGCAGATTGAAGGATTTTGGCATTAGCTGCCAGACGTGTACGTTTCAGGTTTTCACTGATGACAGTATAACATCTTTTGTCAGGTTCAACCAGAACCGCTTCATGAGCACCTCTGCTGAGAGCTTCTATTGCAAGAGCCCCTGAACCGCTGAACAAATCCAGCACCATTTTGTCACGGATCTCATTCTGAATCATGTTGAACAGGTTTTCTTTCACCCGATCCGTAGTCGGCCTGGTATCCATTCCTTCCGGTGCGTTCAGGGATACTCCCCTGGCGGTTCCGCTGATGACTCTCATGGTTCTCCTCCAATTAAGGTTGTTGCAGGGATAATTGTATCACATTGTATGAAAGGCCACAATTGATACCAAGTCGATTCACAGGGTGAAATCTGAATTGAACCGCTTCATAAAAGCCGATTCCTCAGGTGAAAGCGTTCCACTCTGACTTGTTCTCAAAGCCTGGGACTGAGCGCGCTCCAATAAATCCCAATCCGTCAGCAGGTCAGCTACTTTCAGCTCCGGCAACCCATGCTGCCTGGTCCCAAGGATTTCGCCCGGACCCCTCAGCTCCAGATCTTTCTGAGCAATAACGAAGCCGTCAGCGGTTTCTGTAAGTGTCCTGATACGCTCCTTAGCCACACGGCCAGGATCACTGCTCATCAGAAAGCAGTAGCTTTGCTGGTCTCCCCTTCCCACGCGGCCCCTAAGCTGGTGAAGCTGTGCCAGTCCGAAACGGTCGCTGTCCTCTATGGCAATCACGGTAGCTGCGGGTACATCCACCCCTACCTCGATAACCGTAGTCGAAACCAGGAGCGACAGCTCACCGCCGATGAAAAGCCCCATGATTCTTTCCTTTTCAGAGGACTTCATTTTCCCGTGTATCAGTCCTATCTGACGATTTTTAAACGGGCCTGTCCGAAGGGCATCGTAGTGGGCTTCTGCTGACAAGGCATCCATTTCCTCCGAATCGGCTATCAAAGGACAAACCATATAAGCCTGATGACCGGCGTCCAGCTGCTCATTTATAAAGCGGTACATGTCCTTTCTTTTGGACTCCCTGATGTAGTGAGTTTTGATCGGAATGCGCCCTTTTGGCATTTCCTTCAGATATGAGACATCCACATCTCCGTACAGGATCAGACTCAGTGTCCGAGGAATCGGCGTAGCGCTCATGAAGAGTATATCCGGATGATCCGCAGATTTTTGGGCCAGAAGACTCCGCTGACGAACACCGAAGCGGTGCTGTTCATCAGTTACAACCATAGTGAGATCATTGAATCGGACGCCGTCCTGGATCAATGCATGTGTTCCGATCGCTACTTTTATCGTTCCGTTTTCTATGCTCTCAATGGTATTCAATCGTTCCTTATCCCCACTGACCAGGATACCTACGCTCACACCGAGAGGCTCCAGCATACAGGAGAAAAAACGGTGATGCTGTCTTGCCAGGATTTCTGTTGGAGCCATCACCGCTGCCTGATGTCCGCTGACAGCTGCAAAATAGACAGCTGCCAGAGCCAGTACGGTTTTCCCGGACCCCACATCGCCCTGAACCAAGCGATTCATGATCTGAGGATTCCCCATATCCTTCACAATCTCGGCCATGACCTCCTGTTGTCCTTGAGTCAGTTCAAATGGAAGGGATTTCAGCAAGGGAGCCATGACTTTCGGATCACTGTAGCAGTGGCGTTTATCAGCGGCCGATGCTTCCCTTTTGATGAGAAAAAGCGCCAATTGTATCAGATAGAGTTCTTCGAAGGCGAATCGGCGCCTTGCTGTTTCTGCATCTGCTAATGTAAGCGGCTGATGGATATCATGCAGGGCGCGCTCAGCAGATATCAGACCCATATCAGCAGTCAGTGATTCCGGCAGGGTCTCAGTGACCGCGAATCCCATTTTGAGAATCGAACTGATCAGATTTCTCAGATCCGTCTGCGTCAGGCCTTCAGTCAGAGGGTACACTGGTGACAGTCTCGAAAATTGCCGCCATTCCTCTTCCCTGCAGAATTCCGGATGCACCATGCTGGGAAGACGTCCGTCTTTTTTTAACGGACCATGAAAGTAATGGACCGACCCCGCTTGAAATGTACCCTTCAAGAAACGGGCATTGAAAAACAGAACCTCTGCTTTTGCTGACCCGTCACTGATCAATAGCTTCATCGGCGACTTGGATCCATGGCCGTAAGCCGGTGCAAGACGTACGCTTTCAATCACACCCCGTATGGTGACTTTCTGGTCCGCTGCAGCCTTCGATATATCCGTCAGAGCACTTCGGTCCACATACCCTCTGGGAAAGTGGCAGAGAGCATCCTTAAGAGTTCTGATCCCTATGCTGTTCAGCAGTTCTGCACGTCTGGGACCAATTCCTTTAATTTGTCTGACAGGGCTATCAAGCGACATAAACTCCCTCCTGAGGTCTGATGAAATATGCAAAACTGCCCCGAGCGTCGCTCAGGGCAGGCAGCGTGTTCTTATTCAATGGAAAACATGTGAGAATAGACCGGCTGACCCCCTAAATACACTTCGATTTCCAGCTGATCATAGCGGCTTCTCAGTATTTCTGCAAGGTCTTCCGCTTCCTGTCCTGAAACACCCTCACCATAGTACAATGTCAGAATCTCACTGTCAGATCCTATGGATTTCTCTAAGGCTTCAAAAATCACCGCATTCCGATCCTTTCCGTATGCTATGATTTCACCGTTCAGGATTCCCAGAGTATCGTCCTTACGGATCTCCTGATCACCCATCTGCGTGTCCCTAACTGAGTAAGTGACAAGCAGGGTGTTCACCGCAGTCATTGCCCTGTTCATCCTGCTCTCGTTTTCATGCGCATCATGGTCCGGGTTGAACTGAACCATGGAGGCGATCCCTTGTGGAATGGACTTTGAAGGCAGCACGATGACCTTACTGTCTGTCATAGCCTTGGCCTGATTGGCGGCAAGAATGATATTGGAATTGTTGGGAAGTACGAATACACATTCCGCGCTGATCTGGCCGATACCCGTCAGGATGTCCTCAGTAGAAGGATTCATGGTCTGACCGCCCTCTATGATCACATCAACGCCCAGATCCCTGAATATCCTGCCTAGACCTTCACCGGCTGCGACTGCAATGAAGCCGTACGGTTTCCGGGTGCCTTTGCCTTGAGCGGGGGGCAGGGATTCCCTGTAGTGTCCGACAAGTGTGTGATGCTGTTCTTTCATATTCTCTATCTTTATACTGATCAGATCTCCGATCTTCAAAGCCTGTTCAAGAACCAAACCAGGATTATTGGTATGCACATGAACCTTGATCATGTTTTCGTCCGACACAAACACCAGACTGTCACCCATTTTATCAAGTATCCCTTTGAAATCACCCCCAGGCGCCTCTTCACCCCTGATGATGAACTCGGTGCAATAGGTGAAATGGATATCAGCGACTTGTGGCTGTGCCAAGACCTGTGATTCTTTAGGCAGGCCTTCCGCAGGCCTTACCGCAACACCGGTCTGTTCACCCAGAATGACGGCTTCAAAGCCTTCAAGTATCAGGACCAGACCTTTGCCCCCTGCATCTACCACACCGGCCTGCTTGAGGACAGCAAGGAGTTCCGGAGTATGATCCAGGGATTTATAAGAATGTTCAAGCAGTAATTTGAAAAAATGCTGGAAAAGCATGTCGTCTTCCGCTATTTTAAGTGCCGTATCCGCAGTTTCCCGAACCACTGTCAGGATTGTTCCCTCAACAGGCTTCAGTACCGCCCTGTAGGCCATGTCGGATGCTTCTTTCAGTGCGTGAGCGAACTCCTTGACCGATAAGGTCTCCTTATTTTCACATCCCTTTGAGAAACCCCTGAAAATCTGGGAGAGAATAACCCCTGAGTTTCCCCGGGCTCCCATAAGGGATCCCTTAGCAACTGATTTCGAGACTTCAGCGCATGTCGGATAATCCTTCTTCTGTATCTCCCCCACTGCAGACAACATTGTCAGCGACATATTCGTCCCCGTGTCACCGTCCGGAACAGGATAGACGTTCAGGGCGTTCACAGCATCCTTCTCCGCGCTCAGCTGTTGGGTTCCCTGGAGAAACATCTTCGTCAGCATACTGCTGTCAATACGATTGTAGCTCAAGTGATGTCCTCCTAACGCTGTACGCGCACGCCTTCGATATTTAGATTGACCTTCAGGACCTTCATTCCGGTCTGATTTTCTACATGGTATTTCACTTTTTCTATTATGTTGTTGGCTACTACACTTATCTTGGTGCCAAATTGGACAATCACATACAGATCAATGATGACACCCGCCGGCTCCACATGGACCTTCACGCCCTTGGACAGGTTTTCGCGCTTCAGCAGACTTACAATTCCGCTGGTCGGAGATTTTGACGCCATGCCTACCAGCCCGTAACACTCTACTGCAGCCGCCCCTGCGATGTTTGCGACAACCTCGGTATTGATCTGAACACTTCCGTACTCGTTGTCGATCTTTATGCTCATGGAGAGTCCTCCTTTTTATAAGGAACGCGAAATAATTTTACTATTATTCTATCCGATACGCAATGGAAATTCAAATGAGTCAGAAACAACCGGTAAGTTGCATAGAAAAACCTTGTTGCACATAAGGGGGTGTACTGATATAATAGTTCTTGTTTGAAACCAACAGGGTGCTATCAACTCTAGGGAGGTGTAAATAAATGGGTCGATCTTGTGTCGTTTGTGG
>CAZEHS010000112.1:0-8146 GCA_964511875.1 uncultured Peptostreptococcaceae bacterium | reverse complement strand
TGCTCAAGGGAGCGTCATGACCAATAAGTACGCGGAGGGATATCCCGGCAAGCGATATCATGCAGGGTGCGCTGTAGTGGATGAAATGGAATCCTTGGGCATTGGACGAGCAAAACAGCTATTCGGTGCCGAACATGCGAACCTGCAGCCACACTGCGGTTCAACCGCTAATCAGGCAGTATATTTTGCTGTGCTGAAGCCCGGTGATACAATTCTAGGGATGAGCTTGGATCAGGGCGGTCACTTAACCCATGGACACAAACTGAGTTTTTCAGGAAAGACCTATAATTTTTTCGAGTACGGTTGTGAGAAAGAGACAGAGACAATCGATTACGATCAGATTGAAAAACTGGCACATGAGCATCATCCTAAGATGATTGTTGCAGGAGCAAGCTCTTATCCGAGATTTATTGATTATAAGCGTATTTCAGAAATTGCGAAATCAGTAGGTGCGCTGTTCTTTGTTGATATGGCTCATGTTGCGGGGCTTGTAGCGGCAGGAGTACATCCAAGCCCGGTTCCATATGCGGATTTTGTGACAGCTACAACAACTAAAACCTTAGCTGGCGCCAGAGGCGGATTTATCCTCTGCCGTGAAGAATATGCAAAAGCGATTGATCGTGCAGTCTTCCCAGGGGTACAGGGATCTGCGCATCTTCACACAATGGCGGCAAAGGCATTTACTTTTGGTCATGCAATGACAGATGAATTCAAGAAATACGGAGCAGAAGTAATTGCCAATGCCAAGGCCCTGGCAGCTGCTATGGAAGAACGTGGGTTCCGGCTTGTTTCCGGCGGTACTGACACTCACCTGCTGCTAGTGGACCTAAGACCGAAAGGTCTTACCGGAATTCAATTTGAAAGGGCTCTGGAGGGTGTTGGGATCAATGTGAACAAGAATATGATACCATTTGATCCTGAAAAACCAATGGTTTCCAGCGGAGTGCGAATCGGTGTTACGGCCATGACAATTAAAGGGATGGGTGCTGATGAAATGGCAAAAATCGCCGAAATGATGAAGCATGTCGCAGAAAACATCGATGATGATGAAACGCTTCAAGCAGTATCGAAATCGGTTGTGACACTGGCCGAAAAGTTCCCGATGTATGAGGGGTATATTGAATGAATCAGTCCAGAGTAATGTTTCCAATATTCTAAATACTATTGACGTTGAAAATTACCCGTGCTACACTCACAGTGATACAAACATATGGATTCGAATGATGTTCGCGGGAGATCTCCTCAGGAGAGCCGAAGGAGCAACGTCCATGCCAGCAAGCAGGGACGGAACCTTTCAGGCAAATGAACCGCGTACGGACGAAACTCTGAAAAGTCTTTCAATGGACACCGGAGGAGCAAGTGCCGCAGGCACGAATCTCTCAGGTCAGTAAACAGAGGAACGCAGCAGGCTTTGCCATGCATGCGTTCTTTTTTGTTTTTGCAGATGCAAAAAAAAGTGAGAAGGGTCAATGCGGGTAATAATTATTTTACCACGAAATTTTAAGGAGGACTTAAAATGAATCCAATGATTAAGAAGTTGGTCGATTCCGAATTCATGACAGAAGAACATGGGGTTTATCTGGAAGAAGCGCTGATGCGGAAGGAATCCATAGTCGTGTCAGGGCACAAGGGCTGGGGAATCCTGCCGCTCATGGCCACTCTCAGTGCTGTTGCCAAGACCAGTTATTCCATCAAGCAGGTGAAAGGCCTGGAAGATCTTTCTGATGAACCGGATTATCTCATCGTGGCGGACTCCAAGGGTGTAGAATTCTCTAAACTGGTGGCTGAAGCAATGGCTGTCCCAAACACCCAAATGATCGCCATCAAGGATCCAGACCACCCCTATTCATTATTCAAGGTGCTGGGAGACGTTTTCAAGGCCACAGGGGACACCTCCAAGGTTTATCAGGTCATCGAATGTGCGAAGATCAATGATGAAAAGAAGCTCCACAAGATCACTCGTGTATCCCTGGATGAGAATGGGAAAACCATCAAGAAAGACTTTGTGTGAATTGATCAAATATAACTGGGGGAAGAAATAATGGCAGAGTTCAAGACAGACGTACAGATCGCGCAGGAAGCAAAAATGCAACCCATCAAGGATGTGGCGGCGAAGCTGGGACTTACTGAGGATGATCTCGAGCTCTACGGGAAATACAAGGCTAAGATTCATTTGGATGTACTCGACCGATTGAAAGATAAGCCGGACGGGAAATTGATCCTGGTCACAGCCATCAATCCGACACCTGCCGGGGAAGGGAAGACGACAACCAACGTAGGTCTTTCCATGGGTCTGAACAAGATCGGCAAGAAAACCTTCACAGCCCTTCGTGAACCCAGCCTTGGCCCATGTTTCGGTGTTAAGGGGGGCGCTGCAGGCGGTGGATACGCCCAGGTAGTCCCTATGGATGACATCAACCTTCATTTCACAGGAGATATCCATGCTGTCACTACTGCGAATAACCTGCTTGCCGCGCTCATTGACAACCATATCTACCAAGGCAATGTTCTGAACATCGACCCCAAGCGCATCATGTGGCGCAGAGCCATAGATATGAACGACCGGGCCCTCAGAAACATAATCGTGGGAATGGGTGCCAAAGGCGATGGCGTCATCCGTCAAGACGGTTTTGATATTGCGGTAGCCTCTGAGATCATGGCTATCCTGTGCCTTGCTACCAGCATGAAAGACCTGAAAGAGCGGCTGGCCCGTATGGTAGTGGCCTATACGGAAGACAAGAAACCAGTAACAGCCGGGGAACTGGAAGCCACCGGCTCCATGGCCCTGCTGCTGAAAGACGCGCTGATGCCTAACCTTGTGCAGACATTAGAAAACACGCCAGCCCTCATTCACGGCGGCCCCTTCGCCAACATCGCTCATGGCTGCAACTCCGTTGTTGCCACCACGATGGCTTTGAAACTGGCTGATTATGTTGTAACCGAAGCGGGATTCGGCGCAGACCTGGGTGCGGAGAAATTCTTCGACATCAAATGCCGTTATGCAGGCCTCAAGCCGGCGGCAACAGTTATAGTCGCCACCGTACGGGCATTGAAGAACCATGGCGGCGTAAAGAAAGAAGACTTGAGTAAAGTGAACATGGAAGCCCTGGCTAAGGGATTTGAAAATCTCGAAAAACAGATTCATAACGTACAGCTCTTCGGAGTACCTGCAGTCGTTGCCATCAACGCTTTCCCGCTGGATACTCCTGAAGAACTGGCATATGTGGAGAGCAGATGCAAAGAGCTGGGAGCCGAAGCGGTCCTCAGCGAAGTCTGGGCAAAAGGCGGGGACGGCGGCGTAGCACTGGCTAAGAAAGTCGTGGAAATAGCAGAGAGCGGTAAATCGGCTTACAAGCCCCTTTACGAGCTTGACCTGCCCACCAAGGCCAAAATCGAGAAAATCTGCAAAGACATATATGGAGCCGACGGGGTTGAATTCACAGCCAAAGCGAGCCAGGACATCGCCAAGCACACTGAAGACGGTTATGGGCACTTGCCCATCTGCATGGCCAAGACTCAGTATTCTTTGTCTGACGATCCCAAGAAGCTGGGCCGCCCCACAGGGTTCAAGGTAACCATCCGTGAAGTGAAATTGTCTGCCGGTGCGGGATTCCTGGTAGCACTGGCTGGAGAGATCATGCGGATGCCGGGCCTGCCCAAGGTGCCCTCTGCAAACAAGATCGATATCCTGGAAAGTGGCGAAATCGTAGGATTGTTCTAAAATCAATTAATATTGTACAACTTAAAACCGCCTGTGGGATGTTTATCCTGCAGGCGGTTTGGTATAATGTGGATACGGAAAAGAGAGAGTGGAAAAAAGGGGAATCATGACATATGACAGAAACTGTGCATTCCTTAGGCCCTATCATTGATGACGATGCAGTGATCCTCATTCTGGGCAGTATGCCAGGAGTGATGTCATTGAACAGAAATGAATACTACGCCAATCCCAGAAACCACTTTTGGGCGATACTTTATAAAATCTTTGAAGAGCCGGAGACAACGGACTATTCTGAGCGGAAGGCCTTTTTAAAAGCCCATCGGCTGGCGCTGTGGGATGTGATAGGTTCGTGTAAACGGGAAGGAAGCTCGGATAGCTCCATAACTGAAATTGAGGTCAATGACATTGAAGGGCTGCTGAGTCGACATACGGGTATAAAGCTGATCATTCTTAACGGTTCTAAGGCTGAAGCCACCTATCGGCGGTATGTGCATATGAACAGGATCGACTCAGTGGAGGCAATCAGGGCCCCATCAACCAGTCCGGTTCCCGGCAGGAATGTCAAATCATACGAAGAGAAACTTCAGGATTGGAAACAGATTGTGGAATCCGTTTTTATTGCAGTGTCAGAGGGCACGATTCGGGTATAATGGATTTTAGAAAGGAGAAGCCGGATGAAATATGAATGGATGGATGCGTACCTCCTTTCGAAAAAGGGTGCAGTGAAGGATTTCAAAGTGGAATGGGATGCTACCCGGTACATGGTAGGCGGAAAGATGTTCGCGATGCAGGGAGGCGACAAGGAACATAAGGCAATTATCACTCTCAAGTGCGAGCCGCCCCTCGGACAGATCCTTCGCAGGGAATATCCGGACATCATCGCTGGATATTACATGAATAAGGAACACTGGAATTCAGTCTATTTGGATGGGGAAGTGCCGGATGATGTACTCAAGCAAATGATTGATGAATCCTATGGTTTGATATTCGGGGGATTGACCAGAAAGATGCAGAAGGAAATTCTGGACATGTGACAGTCAGGAGAAATCAATGGAATCGCGTTATCAAGTGCATTCTATAACGAGTCTCTATCGAAGCTGTAATGCATGTGGGCTTCCTGTCAACACATGCATCTGCAACAGGGTGGTAAAGCTTCAGACCAAAGCCCGGCTTTGGATCCTCTCAACGGATAAGGAGTTCTCCAGACCCTCCAATACGGCAAGGCTGCTGAATCTGATTAACCCGGAATCGACTGATATCCATCTCTGGGAAAGAACGCGCCAACCGGAAGCGCTCCTTGAAAAAATCAGAAGCGGGAATTTTGAGCCGTATCTTCTGTTTCCTGCAGAGGGGGAAGAAGCACAGTCAAGGTGTGTAAGATTTCCGATTTCTGAAAAAGTTCCCGCTTTCATCATTATCGATGGAACGTGGCAGGAAGCCCGTAAGATTGTCAGAAAAAGTGAGTATTTAAAAGAGCTGCCGCTGATATCTTTGACGCATGTCGTAGATTCGGCCTTTGATTTGCGAAGGGGTGTGACTCCTGGTAATCTGTGCACCCTCGAAGCAGCGATGGAAGTGCTGCGAATGAACGGTGAGCAGAAAGCAGCAGCGAGTATTGATGAAGTATTTCACTTGTTTATGAAAAGCTACAAAGCAGGGTACTGCGGACACGGGCTGAAATATTGAAGGGGGAACTATTATGATAAGCAAAAAAGACGAAGCGATACAAATCCACCAATCCGGCTTCAATTGCAGCCAATCGGTTTTAGGAGTTTTTTGCGAAGAACTGGGCTTGGATCTGGGAACTGCATATCGGATTTCGTCAGGATTCGGCGGCGGAATGCGGTGTGGGGAAGTCTGTGGAGCCGTAACCGGCGCATTGATGGCCCTAGGGCTTCGATACGGCTTTTTCATTGAAGGGGATACTGAGAACAAGGATAAGATAGCAGTCTTGACACGGGAGTTTCTTGAGCGTTTTGAAGCCATGAATGGGTCCCTGATCTGCAAGGATCTGCTTGGCTATAACAGCTCCATCGAAGAAGAGAAGGCCATCATTGTTGAAAAAGGTCTGTTCGATACGGTCTGTCCGAAAGCAATCACTGGAGCAGTAACGATTTTGGAAGAAATGATTACAGAGTGACTCAAAAAAAAATCCCCGGAATCACATCAGTGATTTCGGGGATTCTAATAGGGCTTCTAAAACAGTGCGAAATTTGCCATATTGAAAAGATAAGTACCGAGAAATACCATCAATACTCCAATGACTAAACGAGGTCGTATGCCGTTCACAGCACTGGATCTTGTTTTGTTCTTACGGCTCAGGTTCACGAATACCATGAGCTCATGCTGAAGATCCTTATTCCATAGTGCCTCTGGTGCAGTGATGTCAATATGCGCATCACTCAAAGCGGTCTGCTTTTTTTCTGTGATGATGATAGGGTATTTAGCGTCCCCGATCTTGTAACTGACCATGTGGCCATCCCTGGATTCCTTTGTTTCTTTCTGGAATTCCGCCTTGGTCTGTTTCAAAGCCTTTTCGACCCCGTTAAGAGCCGTTTTCATGTTGCCGTTGAACAGGCGGATAGCAAAGCCGCGGTTTCTGATGTATGCCGTGAAGCCGGAAAGGACCAGAAAGGCGAGGAAAATATACCAGTACCAGCTTTCGCTCCAAGGGCCAAGTAGATTCAGAACTGCAGGCATCCCTGCTACGAAGATGGAACCGAATGCCATGAATGGCAGCTCGCCGTTCACATCGACCCCTCTGCTGCTGATAATGATGAATGATTCCAGAACCATCAACAAACCTACAAAAATTACTGAAATGCTGATTAGCTGAGAGGCGGATAATGACACAAGTGTTTCCTCCTTGAGAATCTTGACTTCTATAGACACCTTACTGGATTATGAACCCTTGGTCAAGAAGTCTGGTATAATAAAACCGTCAAACCAGCGGAGGTTATTATGCTTTGGGAAGGAAAGCCCTGGCATGGGCTCAGTTATGAACTTAAGAGCATGTTCGGAAGTAAGGTCATCAAACTCAGTGTTGACGGAGGATTCACCTGTCCTAACAGGGACGGGACGTTGGGATACGGGGGTTGTTCATTCTGTGGGGATGACGGTTCGGGCAGTCACGCTGGAGAAGCCGGTCAGCCGATCCCTTTGCAGATTCTGCAGCAACGGACTATGCTTTCAAAAAAATGGACGGATGCAAAGTCGATCGTGTATTTTCAAAACTTCACCGGAACTTACGGCGACCCTGCCAGATTAACTGATATATATAATGAAGCACTGAATGCGGATAATGTCATTGGTATTGCCATCGCCACAAGGCCCGATTGCCTAAGCGCTGATGTCCTGAAAATCCTCGAGGAGCTTAAGGAGAAGACTTTCCTATGGGTAGAGCTTGGGCTCCAGACTATCCATGATGAAACTGCTGTGCAGTTCGGTAGAGGCTACACAGCTGAACGTTTTTTCAGAGCCTTTGATGATCTTAAGAAAAGGGGAATTCATACTGTCGTCCATCTGATCAATGGACTGCCGGGCGAAAACCATGAAATGATGCTGGAATCTGCCAGGGTGATCAGTGACCTTCAGCCATGGGGCATGAAGCTTCATCTTCTTCATGTAATCAAGGGTACGCGGCTTGAGCGAACATGGGCAGAAGGCGGATATACTCCGTTGGAAATGAATGAATATATAATGCTCATAGCTGACCAACTGGAAATACTGTCACCCGACATCACAATTCATAGGCTTACCGGAGATGGGGCACGCGACACCCTTTTGGCACCAAAGTGGAGCTTGGATAAAAAAGGTGTGCTAGGTGCTATTGAAATGGAAATGAGACGCAGAAATTCATGGCAAGGAAGAAATGCCATCCGATAGAATGAAAATGACCAGCTGATTGAAATCGGCTGGTCATTCTGCTATTCTTTTATGATTTCGGTATCCTTGAGCCCATCTAATGGGGTGAAGTCCTGAATGCTGTTCTTGCTGATATCCAGTTGAATCAGGGCGATTAGACCCTTAAGGGGATTCACGTCGGTAATCTTATTTGCTGAGAGGTTCAACAGATTCAGGTTGCTGAGAGGAGCAAGCGGCGTAAGGTCGACGATCTCGTTTTCCGAAAGATTCAAGGCTCTCAGGCTTGCCAGTGATGACAGGGGCTCGAGCTCACTAATCTTGTTCCTATCCAGTTCCAGTCTTTCCACCTGCGTGATGCTCCTGAAAGATTCAAGATCCTTGATTTGGTTGCCGCCCATATAGAGATAGCGCAGGCTGATACAGCTTTGAAGAGGGGATGCTTCTGTAATGAGATTGTCGGTGATCTCGAGTTTTTCTAATTGGTCCAGTGTTTTGATGGGACCCAGGTCCTTAATCTTATTGGTGCTGGCGATCAAATCCTTCAGCTTGGTTAAAGATGCG
>CAZEHS010000111.1:6286-8165 GCA_964511875.1 uncultured Peptostreptococcaceae bacterium | reverse complement strand
CACTCGCCGCTTATAGAAGCGGGAGTCTTAGAACTGTTAGGCATCGGATAAAAACCCCATGCACCCCTTTATTTCAAAGGGATGCATGGGGTTTTTCATTCATCTTCCAGTTCGTCAAAGGTTTCTCCCAAGCCGCTTTCCAACGGGATGTCAGCCAGCTCGATGAGAGTGGGCAGATCATCCCACCGGTAGGCCAGTTTCAGGTAATCCTTATTATCCATACGCTCTATCCTTGCATCACACTCAACGCCACCTAGGATACGGTAGAACTGACGGGCAGGGTTATCCTTGAGAACCCATACTTTCAGGGACTTGACCTCGTTGTTGTACATGAGTCTGGCACATGTTGCGATGAGCTTACGCCCAACACCTCTGCGCTGATATCTGTCCTGTACGTAAAGAGCTGTTATCTCCCCTATATAGCCCTTCTGCTCATCCCTTTGGATGACTGGAACGACAAAGGCTATGATTTCCCCGCTTTTCTCTTCAACAACGTAGACAGGTTTCCCATCGTTGATGAATTTCATCCAGTACTTTTTTCGTTTTTCAAGAGTGAAAAGATTCAGATACTCATCAGACAATACGCGCCGATAGGTTGAACGCCATGTTTCCACGTGAACCCGTGCTATGTCCGTTGTATCGTAAATATTAGCTTTGCGAATCAGCATAAGTGACCTCAATATCTTTCTTGTTGGATTTCAATTCAATTTGGTTCTGATTACTTCCAATGCCTTCTGGAATTGCGGATCCTCATCATGTGTCATATCCTGTTTTTCTTTCAGGGCTTCCGGCAATTCAACGACGATATCAGGGACTATACCCTTTCCATGAATATATGAACCATTGGGTGTGAAATATTGTGCTACGGTGATCTTGTAACCTGCGCCGTCCGGAAGGGAATTCACTGCCTGGACCAGCCCTTTACCAAAAGTTTTCGTCCCGATGACTGTCCCTGATTTCGAATCCTTGACTGCTCCTGTCAGAATTTCAGAGGCGGAGGCACTTCCTTCATTCACCAGCAGCACATATGGAACAGTGACTTTACCGGCATCCGATTTTTCAACATCTTCATTTCCTGCGCGATCACGGGTGGATACAATTGTCTGCTCACCCAGAATTATATCAGAAATCTTGACGCATTGATCCAAACTTCCACCTGGATTGTTCCTTAGGTCAATGATCAGGCCTTTAGCATTCTGTTTGATAAGGGTGTTCAGATGGGTTTTGAATTCATCGGCTGACTTTTCATCAAAAACATTCAGTTTCAGATATCCTATCCCATCCGCAAGCATTTCTGATTTGGCAGATTTCAAAATGATCTTTTCGCGGGTTATCTTCACTTCATTCTGCTTATTGTCTTTTTTCAGAATAGTCAGAGTCACTGTGGTCCCAGGTTCTCCCTTCATCCTGCTGACTGCCTCATCGATTTTTTCGCCGAAAACATCCGTATCGTCCACCTTGAGGATCTTATCTCCAGTGATAAGGCCGGCACGTTCACCTGGAGTATCTTCGATAGGAGACACCACTGTGATCAGCCCGTCATCCCCTGGAGAAACAATGACACCGATGCCTCCGTACGATCCTTCGTTCATCTCATTGAAGCTTTTGAATTCCCCAGCATCAAAATAAACAGAGTAAGGATCGCTCAGGGACTGAAAAATGCTCCGTTTCAAGCCTGTTTTGAAATCAACGTCCTTTGTGTCCTTATAGAACTGCTGGTCCACTGTCTCCTGAAGGGAAACTACTTCTCCGAATTCCGCATCAAGATTCATGTAGTGCTGTAGATCACTCCTATCAACCAAAACCTTCTGTCCAATGCTCACCAACAGGACATTTCCGAAGGCGAAAGTTGAGACACTGGCCAGGATCACAGTGATGA
>CAZEHS010000111.1:0-6276 GCA_964511875.1 uncultured Peptostreptococcaceae bacterium | reverse complement strand
TTTTTCTGGATATCATTCAACACCTCTTTCATTCCTGCTCTGATCGATGATCAGCGGGATACGTACTTCATCGGATTAACATACTGACCGTTGACCCTTACTTCAAAATGCAGATGAGGACCTGTGGAGAGGCCCGTACTGCCGCTTTTTGCTATCGATTGGCCGCGAGACACCTTAGCGCCAACCCCCACAAGCAATGTGTTGTTATGGGCATACAGTGTTGCTATCCCACCGCCATGGTCAATTATCAGAGCCTTACCATATCCCCCCAGCCATCCGGAGTGGATCACAGTCCCTCCCTGAGCCGAAATGACAGAATTATTGCTCGGAACGGCAATATCTATACCGGTGTGCAATTTCTTTGTTTTCAGTATCGGATGAACCCTGTAGCCGAAAGGTGACGTAATCCTGGAGCTGGACGGCACAGGCCAGGACATGACACCACCCACATACTTTTGGGTCACTTTCATCTTGGCAAGTATCTTGGTTATTTTATCCGCTTCAGCCTGAAGAGCATCCTCCTGGGCTTCAAGTGCCTTATGATCCGCAGCCAGTTCTTGCTTGGCGGATCCCAGCTCACCCATTTTAACATTCAGATTAGCTTGAGCCGCTTCCTTTTCATTCACCTTCTGCTTGAGTCTGTTCTGATAAGTTTCCAAATCCTGTTTCGCCTGTTCGATTATGTTCTTCTGTTCCACAAGGAACTTGATCATGCCGGTATCATGAAGGAATATCTTTCGAACAGTATCCACCCGTGTCATCAGGTCACCGAAGTCATTTGAGCCTAACAGCACTTCCAGATATCCTACGCTGCCGGTCTTATACATGACCCGGAGCCGTGCATTCAGTGTATCCTTCTTATCGACGATATGACTCTCGGCAATCTTCAGTTCCACACTCTTGCTTCCGATATCCTGCTCCACTTTGCCGATATCCTTTCCAAGGGTATCGACCTGGTTCTCAATGGTTTCAATCTGCCCTTCAATTCCGCTGATTTTATTTACAATGTCCTTTTGCTTGCTTTCATTCTGCTTCTTGATCTTATTGACCTGGTTCAGCTGATCCTTGATTTTTTTCTGTTCCTGCTGAAACTTCTTCAGCTCTGAAGCACTGGTTCCCAAAACGGCTGTGGGCAGTGCATTTGCCAGAATGAGAAGTACGAGGATCCATATCCCGAGTGTCCGTTTCATATCGTCACCCTAAACATTCAGGAAGCGGCGCATCGCGTTGATGCTACCCAACGCTCCGATACCGGCTCCGAGAACCGAAAAAATCAGAAGAAGGTCCGCCATTACGGATTTGACCGGAACGATATATGCAGCAATCAACACATAGAATCGGGATGTGAACATCTCGTATGTATATTGGTACGTAAGAAAGATGATCAGCATGGCCAGGAGCGCGCCCAATAATCCTAAAATCGTACCCTCCACCAGGAATGGCCAGCGTATGAACCAATTTGTCGCACCGACATATTTCATGATGTTGATCTCCCGTCTTCTCGAAGCCACTGCAAGTTTTATCGTATTGGCTATGATGAAGGTCGATACTGCTATAAGTACTGCAATCACCGAGAATCCCATTGTCCGGATGAAACGTGTCACATCCGTGAGCTTGGTGATGATATCCTGATAGTACTTTACCTCTTCCACGCCCTCAATTTTCTCGAGAGCTGCAACTACGGGCTTAGAGTAGCTTAGGTTCTTCAGAACCACCACGAAGGAATCCGGAAGGGGATTGGTTTCAAGACCATCCAGAAGATTTCCGTTCTCTTTCCATGATGTCTTCATCTTTTTCAATGCCATGTCCCGGTCTTCAAAAGCCACCTCTTTGACACCATCAATCTTTTCGATTTTTTCCTGCATCTCGTCAATCTGTGTATTGCTGAGTCCGTCGGCCAGGTAAACCTGGGCTGAATCGAACTGCACCTTTACGCTCTCAGTCATACTGTTGATGTTGATGATCAGAATGAATATGACGCCTAGAATCACAAGGGTAGCTGCTACCGATGAGACGGATGCGACACTCATCATGCTGTTTCGCCATAGGTTCTTGAACGCTTCATTGACGGAATATCCTACCGTTTTAATCTTCAACAGAATACCCTCCCTTCATTTCGTCCCGGACTACCCGGCCGTTTTCAAGGGCAATTACCCGCTTCTGCATGATATCTACTATCTCTTTATGATGAGTGGCCATGATTACAGTAGTACCCCTGGTATTGATCTGCCGGAGCAGTTTCATTATTTCCCAGGATGTGTCCGGATCAAGATTCCCCGTCGGCTCATCCGCTATGAGAATGGGTGGATTGCTTATCATTGACCGTGCAATTGAAACCCTTTGCTGTTCTCCACCGGAAAGCTGGTGGGGATACATGTTCGCGCGGTTGCTGAGGCCCACCATGCTGAGCATGACAGGCACCTGCCTGCGGATTTCCCGTCTGGGAGATTCCAATATCTCCATCGTGAATGCTACGTTCTCATAGACGGTCTTATTCGGCAAAAGCCTGAAATCCTGAAAAACTACGCCCATCCTGCGGCGCAGGTATGGTATCTTTCTGCGATGAAGGTTCGTGATATCCTGTCCTGATATGTATATTTCGCCGTCAGTAGGTTCTTCTTCCTTAAGCAGAAGCTTGATGAACGTGGACTTTCCAGCTCCGCTGGCACCGACAACAAACACGAATTCGCCCTTTTGTATATGTATATTCGCATCAGAAAGAGCTTCGACACCGCTTTCATACTTTTTATTGACATTGACAAGTTTGATCATGGGTCCTCCTGTGAATCATTTCAATATAAGGCAAGTTTTCCCTTACGATAAAAACCCCGCACTGCTTCGCGGGCTTCTGATCCGATTTGAAATAATCTGTCCATGCTGAGTCGTCCGTGAGAATTCCTGTGATTAGAACTGGGCAACCCTTATAGTATAATGTAATCTTCGCTGGATAGCCACTCTTTATGTCCGGTTAATTCCTGAATCAGATTAATATGTCTGAAAACACCGTGAGACACATCATGAACGTGGAATTACTCCATACGTTCCATTATAATTGTTTTATATTGACGAAAGAAGACTTTAATCATAAATTTAATATTACTGTGGAGGACTTATGAAACAGACCATTCGCAAAGCTGCCCTGGCCCGACGAGCAGCGATCTCCAGTGAGGAACGCACCCGAAAGAGCATGCGCATTGCCGCAATGATTCTTGATTTGCCGGAAACTGCAGCTGCTCAGACCATCACCGTATATGTGAACTACCGAAACGAAGTCGAAACCAGGGCTCTGATTCAAAGCCTTATCGGTCTTGGTAAAACCGTGGCGCTTCCGGTAGCTCATTTTGATACCGGTGTGCTGACATTCATAGCCGTCACCTCTCTGGATTCTCTGATTAAAACAGAAAAGCATCTTTGGGAACCTGCGTCCGGTTCCGGTCCGGAAATTCAAGCAGAAGCCCTGGACCTTATTCTGACTCCTGGGGCGGCCTTTGATCGATCGGGTTATCGCCTTGGATATGGCGGCGGCTTTTATGACCGTCTCCTCCTGATCAGGCGACCTGGGGTCCCGGCATTCGGTCTTGCCTTCAGCGAGCAGCTGGTGGATGACCTTCCGGCTGAGGCCCATGACCAGAAACTGGACGGCATCATTACAGATTCCGGTATTCTTCGGTTCTGACCCCTGAATAATGCAAATGCCCCCATCCGATGGATGGGGGCATTTGCATTATTCAGGCTTCGCTTTCTTTTCAGCTGCAATTTCTTTTGTTTTACCCTTGCCCGTCTTGCTCTTATCGGAATTCCGCTGGAACAATGGTTTTGCCAGTACACGCAGCCGTTCATCCACCATGTAGTGTATGGTTCCCTTTGGAAAGTTTCCGTTCTTCTGCCGGGTCCCTGCTTTTTTACCTGTCAGGATTTCTATACCCTCATCGATGTGGCTCACCGCATAAATATGGAACATGCCGGCTTTCACCGCTTCAATCACATCGTTGGAGAGCATGAGATTCTTAACGTTCTGATGGGGCATTATTACACCTTGAGTTCCGTTTAGCCCTTTAATACGGCAAACCTTGAAAAATCCTTCGATTTTTTCATTGATACCGCCGATCGGCTGAATCTGCCCTCTTTGATTCACGGAGCCTGTTACTGCCAGGCTTTGCTTGATAGGTACTCCTGAAAGACTTGACAGTATGGCATAAAGCTCTGTGGAGGATGCGCTGTCCCCTTCTATGCCGCTGTACAGCTGTTCAAAAACGATGCTGCAAGCTAAGGCCAACGGCTTATCCTGTGCATAGGTATGCCCCATGTATCCAGCAATGATCAGAACACCCTTATCGTGGATTCTTCCGCTTGTCCTGGCTTCCCGCTCGATATTGATGATTCCGCTCTGGCCTCTATAGGTCGATACCGTGATCCTGCTTGGCTTCCCGAATGAGTACTGACCTGTGCCGACAACAGCGAGTCCGTTGATTTCTCCGACTTTCTCTCCTTCCACATCCAGAAGGTAGGTACCATCCTCAAACATTTCCATGATCTTCTCTTCGGACATGTTGGATCGATGCTTTTTCTCCTCCAGGGCCGTTTCCACGTGATGAAGCCGAACCATGGTATCTCCCTGGACCTCAGCCCAGCTGTTGGCCTCATACAGGATATCCACAATCTTGTTCAGTCTGGAAGAAAGCTTGGTCTGATCATCGGACATCCGTGAAGCATATTCGATGATTTTGGCCACCGCGTTCCGGTCGAAAGGGCGAAGGCTGTCCTTTTCACAATGTGCTGCGATGAACCGAGCCAGCAGCTTGATATTCTCTTCATTCCGCGGCATTTCCATGTCGAATTCCGCAGTGATCTTAAAGAGTTTTCTGAAATCCTCATCATACTGATAGAGCAGGTAATAGGTGTAAGCGTCCCCGATTATGATCAGCTTCACATCCAGCGGGATCGGCTGAGGTCTTAGGGTTGTGGCTACCATGAGACCCATCTGCTTACCCAGAGCCTCAATGTTAATCTCCTTTGTGAGCATGCATCGCTTCAGACCCATCCATGCATAGGGCGCTGTGAGTATATCTTTTGCATGAACCACCAGATAACCGCCATTGGCTTCATGAAGGGATCCTTTTTTTATCATGGTGAAATCCGTCTTCATGACTCCCATTTCGTTCTTATATTCAACCGCACCGGTAAGATTGATGTAAGTCGGATTATTCTCGAAGACTATCGGAGCGCAGGTTTTTTCGCTGTTATCCACCAGGATATTGACCTTGTAGCGATCAAAAAAGGCTTCTGTCGTCTTGGCCTGCAGCAAGGCCATTGGATTCTCGGAGGCCTCACCAGCCTTGCTGTAACGGAATCGGTCAATATTCTCAACGACATCATCCACAACCTGGTCCAGCCATTCCACAACCGCTTTCCGTTCCTGAAATTTTTCTCTGAGAGGCAGCAGGTGGAACGAAACGATTCTTCGTCCCATCTGTTCATCCAGTTCCTTGATTTTCTGTCGGTAGGATTCTTCCTCGGCACGCAGGCTTGTGAAGATATCCACTGTTTCCGCACTGAGCTTGTTGGAGTTATTCTTCATTTCCTCATATTCATCTTCAGTTATCGCCCGGTATTCTTCCTCAGTCATGGGCTCCCCGTTTTTCAACGGGATGCTGATCAGACCCCGCTCATTCTGACTGAACCTGAATCCGAATTTCGAACCGACAGCATTGAGCTCCTCGATGATTTTTTGTGTGTTCTCCTGGTACTGCTCCATGAGGATTGCTTTGGTATTTTCATAATCCTTTCCTGTGAACACCGTTTCAATCTCTTTCTTGAGAAACACCATCATACGTTCAAGGCTCTTTTCAAATTCCTTTGCTGAGCCGTTATCCAGATCCAGTGCAAGAGGTGCATGAGGATCCTTGAAATTGTGCACATAAACCCAGTCGCCGGGGGCTGGTTTTTTTGCAGATTTTTTTTCTGTTATGCGGCGTACATAGCTGTTCCGTCCCGAGCCCCAGCTGCCGGAGACATAGATATTGTATCCGTTCTGATTGATTGAAAGGCCAAAATCCAATGCCTTTGTAGCCCGTTCCTGTCCAATTACACCGTACAGCGGCGTAAGTTCCGCCGTGCTGTCATATCCGAAGCAGCTGGAATCGCAGGGACTGGTCAGCTGTTCCGCCTTAAGTTTCAAATTGTCCATCCTGTTACCCCTCTTCAAACTCACATGTACTATGAGTATTCTTCAAGACAATATATAGTTCCTCACTTCATCGATATTTTCCTGCTGCT
>CAZEHS010000110.1:0-8262 GCA_964511875.1 uncultured Peptostreptococcaceae bacterium | reverse complement strand
CTGCGACTCCCCCTGTCACTCCGTGACATCCCCCTCCCAGAGGGAGATTGAGAGTACCAGCATTTTATGCTGGTTGTTTCACACCGTGTAATGAGTGCCCGTGGCAAAGTCCTTTCGGTGATTTCGGTGCCTTCGGTGGTTCAAAATTGCCTTCTCGCTATTTTTAAAGTTCTCCCTCAATCCCCTCCAGATCAAGCAGCGTCACCGTGTCCTTATCATAATCAATCAGCCCTTCCTCTTTCATGTGAATCAGCTCCCGCGACAGCGAGGGCCTTTGAACCCCCAGCAGGTCCGCTAGTTTTTGGCGGTTGACCGGCATTCGGAGGGTTTTGTTTTTTTGCTGCTGGTAGAGCGTAATCAGATAATCACAGAGTTTTTGGCGTATGGAGTCCATGGAAAGGATCTTTACACGACGGTTGAGCATAAGCAGCTTACCGGAGAGGAGGGCCAGGAAATTTTCCAGCAGCATAGGGCTGTGAGTCAGACCCAGAAGGAGTGCCTGACGGCTGATGAAAAGGACTTTAGATTTCTGCGTAGCGGTTATGGATATGGGGTACCTATGCTTTGGAGTGAAGAGTATGGCTTCTCCAAAGGTATCTCCAGGTCCCAAATGGGTGACTGTGACCGTTCGCCCGGAAGGATACAGGTTGTGGAGCTCCAACTGGCCCTCCAGTACGACGCCGATATGCTCACAATCCTCTCCTTCAAAAGCAATTGCGGAATCCTTCACATAATCACGAAGATGGGAATCAAGGGAATCAAAGAGCTCTGACATGTCAGTTTCGGTGAAACGTCTGAAAAGGCCGCAATTCATAAGAATCGGGAAGAATTTCTGCATGAGTCCTCCATGAAATCATAATCCGTAACATTAGTTACCGTATAGGAGCATTGTATCGGGGTATACTCAGGTTGTCAAATCGCAGTAAACCCCTTGGAATTATGAAAGGATGGAACCCATGAAACGGAAAATCGTGAGTATAGATGAATCACTTTGCAACGGCTGTGAGCTCTGTGTGAAGGCCTGTCATGAAGGCGCCATTCAGATGGTGGATGGAAAGGCGCAGCTGGTGAGTGACCAGTATTGCGACGGCTTGGGCGATTGCCTGCCGGCATGTCCGACCGATGCCATTCGGATAATTGAACGGGATGCCGATGAATACTCCCAGGAAGCAGTTGACCAACGACTGGCAAAAATAAATGCTCCGGCAATCGAAGCTATGGAGCCTATGCCCTGCGGGTGTCCCGGAACCATGGCGAAAAAGATCCTTAAACCCTTGTCCGGCACTCCGATTATGGAGCCTAGACCGGTAGAACCGGCAACAGGGGACATTCCCTCCCAATTATCCCAATGGCCTGTTCAGCTTAAGCTGGTGAACCCTCAGGCCGATTACCTGAAAAACGCAGACATCCTAATTGCTGCAGACTGTACCGCCTTTGCCTACGGCGCGTTCCACCGGGATTTCATACAAGGACGCATCACGTTGATCGGATGTCCAAAGTTGGATGATAATCAGCATTACGTTGAAAAAATGGCAGAGATATTCAGAATCAACCTGCCGAAAAGCATAACAGTGGTAAGGATGGAAGTTCCCTGCTGCGGCGGTATGGTCACAGCAGTGAAGCAGGCCATGCTGAACAGCGGAGTGATAGTCCCATACAATGAAGTGACGATAGGTATTGACGGATCAAGAAAATGAATGAGGCATCATGTACTGTGTTCAATGAACACACAACTCAAAATAAATAACAGATTGAAAGGAGAATGACTATGTCGATGTTCTGTTTCCAGTGTCAGGAAGCAGCCGGAGGTAAAGGCTGCAGTAAAGTAGGGGTTTGCGGCAAAGCGCCAGAAGTGGCAAATCTCCAGGATCTGCTGATATTCGTTCTCAAAGGATATTCCGAGTATAACCAGCAGGCCAGACTTGCGGGTCTGAACGATCCGAAGAACGACAGGTTCCTTATTGAAAGCCTTTTTTCCACAATCACTAACGCCAACTTCGACAAGAAGGTCTTTGAAGGTCGTGTGCAGAAGGCTCTTACAATCCGAGATGCTGTGAAAGATACTCTTGTAAAAGCCGGAAAATTGGCTGAAAAGCCTTACAACGAATCTGCTCTGTGGCATGGTGGTATGGACCAGTTCGATCTGAAAGCCGCCTCACCTGAAGTGGGAGTACTGGCTACGAAAAACGAGGACGTCCGTTCGCTTCGTGAACTTGTAATCTACGGGCTTAAAGGAATAGCCGCATATTTTGATCATGCAGTGAACCTTGGCTACGATGATGTTGAAATCAGCACTTTCATCGAAAGGGCACTCGTTGCAACCGAGGATGATTCCCTTGATGCAGGCACGCTCACTGCGCTGACTCTTGAAACCGGCAAGTTCGGTGTTCAGGTCATGGCACTGCTTGATAAAGCCAATACATCAACCTACGGAAACCCGGAAATCACTGAAGTGAACATCGGTGTCCGAAGCAATCCGGCCATCCTTATTTCAGGCCATGACCTGAAGGATATGGAAGAATTACTGATCCAGACTGCCGGTACAGGCGTTGATGTGTATACACACAGCGAAATGCTTCCAGCGAACTATTATCCAGCCTTTAAGAAATACGATCATTTCGTCGGTAACTACGGAAATGCATGGTGGAAACAGAAAGAAGAGTTCGAATCTTTCAATGGAGCGATCCTATTCACCACCAACTGCATCGTTCCTCCAAAAGACAGCTACAAGAGCCGCGTTTACACAACAGGTACTTCCGGATTCGATGGCTGCGTTCATATCCCTGATCGCGCTCCCGGCCAAAGCAAGGATTTCTCTGCAATTATCGAACATGCGAAGAAATTGCCGGCTCCAACAGAAATTGAAACCGGAACAATCGTGGGGGGCTTTGCTCACAATCAGGTAATCGCACTTGCCGATAAAGTTGTCGATGCGGTGAAATCCGGCGCAATCAAGCAGTTCTTTGTCATGGCAGGATGTGACGGCCGCATGAAGGATCGCGAATATTACACCGATTTTGCCAATGCACTTCCCAAGGATACCGTAATCCTGACAGCCGGTTGTGCCAAATACAGATACAACAAGCTGAAGCTTGGAGATATCGGCGGAATTCCAAGAGTGCTGGATGCCGGACAGTGCAACGACTCCTACTCACTGGCAGTAATTGCATTGAAACTGAAGGAAGTATTCGAGCTGAACGATATCAACGAGCTGCCCATCTCCTATAACATCGCATGGTATGAGCAAAAGGCTGTCATTGTACTGCTTGCCCTGCTGTACCTGGGCGTCAAGAACATCCACCTGGGACCCACCCTGCCTGCATTCCTGTCGCCCAATGTTGCCAACGTACTGGTTGAGACCTTTGGAATTGCTGGCATCACTACAGTAGAAGACGATATGGCCATCTTTTTAGGCTAAATTGCAACACGCACAAAAAATCCCGGCTCTTACCCAGCCGGGATTTTTTGTGCGTGTATAAAGATCGTCGTTCATCCACCCGATATTGTTTTTCGTCTGTTAATCAATTGACAAATACAATTTAACGGCGTATGATAAGAACATAAACTCCCCCCTAGGGGGAGGGGGTTCATCAGACGAAAATGGGTGGATAACCATCCAAAGAATATGGAGGAAAATCAATGGGCAGGAAAGTACTGATCGTAGGCGGAGTGGCTGGTGGTGCCAGTGCAGCAGCAAGACTGAGACGGGTTGACGAGACGGCACAGATCATTCTTTTTGAGCGGGGCGAGTATATTTCGTTTGCAAATTGCGGGCTGCCATACTATATCGGCGGTACGATCGAAGAACGGTCAGCCCTTCTGGTGCAGACACCGGAGGCGATGAAAGCCCGATTTGAAATGGATATCCGAATTCAGCAGGAAGTCATCGCCATCAATAAGGAAAAGAAATCCGTGACGGTACGGAAAACGACGACGGGAGAAACCTATGAGGAAAGCTACGATTTCCTGATCCTTTCACCGGGATCAACACCTCTTAAGCCGCCCATACCGGGTATTGATTCACCGAACATCTTCACTCTCTGGAATATTCCGGACACGGACGCGGTTAAGAACTATGTGATGGATAAACGTCCCCGTAGGACTGCAGTCATCGGTGGAGGGTTCATCGGTATAGAAATGGCTGAAAACTTCAGGGATCTGAAGCTGGAGGTCAGTCTGGTCGAGATGCTGGATCAGGTGATGGCTCCCATCGATTTTGAGATGGTTCAACAGGTTCATCAGCACCTGAGAGCGAAAGGCGTTCGTCTGTATCTTTCAGACGGAGTCAAATCATTCGAGTATAAGAATGGCGTGACCATGATCACACTTCAGAGCGGCAAGCAGATTGAAGCGGATCTGGTGCTTCTGTCCATCGGGATCCGTCCCAATTCCCAACTGGCCAAGGAAGGCGGACTTGCAGTCAATGAGCGTGGGGGAATCATCGTAGATTCTCATCTTCGCACCTCTGATCCGGCGATTTATGCAGTTGGGGATGTCATCGAAGTGGACGATCTGGTGCTTGGCGGAAAAACCATGATTCCTCTGGCGGCTCCAGCCAATAAGCAGGGACGAATAGCTTCAGATAATATCGCAGGCGGTAATGAGGAGTATCACGGATCCCAGGGAACATCAATCGCTAAGGTGTTTGACCTTACCGTAGCAGCCACGGGACTCAATGAAAAATCCCTGAAAAAGGCCGGTAAGGTTTGCGGTACGGATTATCAGGTATCGATCATTCATGTGAAATCCCATGCAGGGTATTATCCTGGTGCAATCCCAATGGCTCTCAAACTGATTTTCGCAATGGACGGCAAGATTCTGGGGGCTCAGATTGTAGGGTATGACGGCGTGGACAAACGGATCGACGTCATTGCCACAGCACTCCGTATGGGCGGAACCGTCAGTGATCTGACACAACTGGAACTGGCTTATGCCCCGCCGTATTCCTCGGCGAAAGATCCTGTGAATATGGCTGGATTCACAGCAGAGAATATTCTTACCGGCAAAACAGGAGTCGCCCACTGGCATGAAATAAAGGACCTTGATCTGACGAAGTATCAGATCCTCGATGTGCGGGATTCTGTGGAGCGGGAACTCGGATTCATTACGAATTCAGTAGCAATCCCCTTGAATGAACTCCGAAAACGTATGGGTGAGCTGGATCGGACCAAGACAATCATTTCCTACTGTGCGATCGGTCTGAGGGGTTATATCGCAGCCCGTATTCTGAAGCAGCATGGCTTTGAAAACGTATTGAACCTCAGCGGAGGTTACACGACTTTCTCCACGGTTTTCTGTCAGGATGACAATAAACTCTGCGGCGGAATCACAAGCAGTGAGAGCACCATTGTATACAAAGAGAGTGGTGATGTCGAAAGCGAAGCTGTCATCCCAGCCGGTGGAGAAACCTTCAAGCTCAACTGCAGCGGCATGCAGTGTCCCGGCCCGATCATGCAGGTATCCTTGCGTATGAAGGAAATGAAGCCTGGAGAGAGGCTGGATATCCTGGCCACCGATCCGGGGTTCTCAAGTGACATAGGTGTCTGGGCTGAAAGAACCGGGAATCTGCTTCTTGATTCCGGCAAGCGGGATAAAGGATTTTTTGCAGTCCTCCAGAAGGGGACAGTGAAGAGTGCTCCTCGCCAACCTCAGGCCGGCGGTGACGACAAGACCATGATCGTCTTCAGCGGAGATCTGGACAAGGCCATCGCCACTTTCATCATTGCCAATGGTGCAGCGTCCATGGGGCGTAAAGTAACACTCTTCTTCACCTTCTGGGGTCTGAACATCCTTCGCAGACCGGAACCGGTCTCCGTTAAAAAGAACATCATCAGTGCCATGTTCGGTATGATGATGCCCCGAGGCAGTAAAAAGCTGGGCCTTTCAAGAATGAACATGGGAGGCATGGGAGCCGCTATGATTCGCGGCCTGATGAAGCACCACGGCGTAGATTCACTGGAACAGATGATGGAAATGGCCAAGGCCAATGGCGTACGCATAGTAGCCTGCAACATGTCCATGGATCTGATGGGAATAACACAGGAAGAACTGATCGACGGCGTAGAGCTGGGCGGCGTAGCCACCTTCCTGGGCGCTGCTGAAAAGGCGGACATGAGTCTGTTCATTTAAGGAATGTGTGTTCCAATCTCAATCACCCTTTGGGACTCCTTCCGCCTGCTTTGCAGGCACCTTCCTCCCGGAGGAAGGTTGGGATTGGATCATCACTTATGAAATCATAGTTTTGAGAGGAGCAGTGCGAGTGAATACGGAATTATCATTCATAGCAGTATTCCTGGCAGGTGCAGCCTCGTTTCTGTCTCCCTGCGTCGTTCCCCTGATGCCGGTCTATCTCAGTTATCTGACAGGAAGCTCACTTGAGGATCTGGAACAGGATTCAAAGAAGCTTCGAAAGACAGTCCTGATCCAGTCGGCCGGGTTCCTGCTGGGCCTGCTGATCGTATTCTCACTGCTGGGTCTCACTGCTACTGCAATAGGGCAGTTCCTGGCGCTTAATTCTCTATTGTTCAAACGGATCAGCGGCGGTGTCCTGATCGTATTCGGTCTGTTCCATGGGGGTTTCATTAAAATCCCCTGGATGAACCGGGAACGAAAATTCCGGATTAGAGCAGGAAAGCCCCGATTCGTTAATTCAGTTCTGATCGGCATGGTGTTCAGCTTTGGCTGGACCCCTTGTATTGGAACGGTACTCGGCTCCATCCTGATTGTGGCGGCAAATACACTCACGCTGACGGACGGGATCCGGCTGCTGCTGATCTATTCACTGGGATTCAGCATCCCGTTTCTGATCACAGCCCTGTTCCTGTCAGAAATCCTGAAAAAACTTGAAAAAAACATCGGTTTTTTTGATATCATAAAAAAAGCCACCGGCATCTTGATTGTGGCGGCAGGGGTTCTGATTCTGACAAACTGGCTGGATCGTCTGCTATTGGGTTTCTAACAGGAGGCTTCTATGATGCGAAAAAAAATGATCATATGGCTTTCATTGGTTCTGATCCTCGTGATGGCGACAGCGATGGGCTGTGCTTCACAGCCACAGGAAAAATCGGGTCCTTTTAAAGGCATGGAGGCTCCGGATTTTGCGTTAAAGGATATGTCCGGTACTGAATGGACCCTTTCTTCACTTAAGGGAAGCTCAGTGGCTCTGATATTCTTCACATCATGGTGACCGGGCTGCAGGGCGGAAGTGCCCGCACTTCGTGAGGTTCACGAAGAACTGATGAATGTAAATTCAAAAATTCTGGCGATCAATATCACCTCCAGTGATAAGCGTGAAGATGTAACAGCGTTCGTAGAATCACTTGATGTTCAGTACCCGGTACTAATGGATGAAAAAGGTGATGTGTCGAATCAATATGGAATCCGTTCCATACCAACAGTCATTGTGATAGACAAGAATGGCATTGTTGCGGAGCATCATGTGGGTCCCTATGAAAAGGAAGAATTGCTGAAATTATTGGAAGATAACAGGTGAACAAAGTGACTACAGGAAGGGTGAAGCACTTGGCAAATGAAGAAGCAAGAAAAAATGTTCTCAATCGGCTAAGAACAATCAAAGGACACATCGCCGGTATAGAAAAGATGGTTGAAGAAGGCAAGTGCTGTGATGAGATCCTTTTGCAGGTGGCTGCCATCAAATCCTCCGTTCATAAGGTGGGACTGATGATCATGGAAGAGAACATGATGGACTGCCTGGCCATGGATAAAGAGGGAAATCCCATTGACCGTGCCCAGCTGGAAGCCTTAATGAAGACACTGATCCAATATGTGAAATAAAGCGGACTGGAACCTGGATATCCGGGTTCTTTTTTTTATTTCTGCTTGAATGGCTGGAATCATTCTGTTAGAATGAATATGAAATGATTACATATTAACAATCTTTCTTAAATTGTAATCTTTTGATTAAAGTTTGTGTTTTGAAATGTTTGAGATGGGTATCTAACAAAAAGCCCTGTATAGGGAATAAACTCTCAAGGAGGAATGAATATGAAAAAGTACGTATGCACAGCTTGTGGGTATGAATATGATCCAGCACTAGGTGATCCGGATAACGGTGTTGCTCCGGGTACTGCTTTTGAAGATGTTCCAGAAGATTGGGTCTGCCCACTTTGCGGCGTTGGCAAGGATATGTTCGAACCAGCCTGATCTTTGGATCGACTCATGATGTGATTGACTGAAGGAGAGATTTTGGATGAACATGAATATTGAAGACATTGGTGAGTATTTAAAGAGCCATAATATCAA
>CAZEHS010000109.1:0-8284 GCA_964511875.1 uncultured Peptostreptococcaceae bacterium | reverse complement strand
GCCAGGTTCCCGGCAAGTGGTTGAAGCCCAACGGATCGTTCATCCAGCCCTGAGGGGGGGCAAGGTGGAAGGCCGGGCGGTATTGCCTGTTGGATGAATCACTCATGACAACTGAATCTCTGAAAGACTGTCCGGTCCGTTTTCTCCGGCCAGAACCCTGAAGCCGTAGCCCTTGAGGTCGGCATCAAGCAAAGCAAAGGAAGAGCCGTTATACCACTTAAGTGTCAGCCGTGATGGGTCACCGGAATCCACTATCTGAAGCTCGCCGTCAAAAGCTTTGCAGGCGTTGCGGAACCCGATGCGGTTCAACGTTTTTCGGACACCCGGCCGGTCAAGCGGGCTTACGGATTCGTCCAAGGTTTATTAGTGCCTGTTGATGTTACGCCCGACCTTGGTTTCCTCCAGCAGCGCGATGTCGTTTTCGCCGGCCAGGAGGCCCATATAATAAACCTGGGGGATTCCCGGTGTGAAAAACTGGATGGCCCGTGCCAGCAGATAAGCTTCGTCATCATTGCCAAGAGCTGAGTAGTATGAACAGTTAAGCTGGTAGATGTCGAGATTGTTATAGGCAGTGGAGTTGTAGATTTTTTTGATGTTGGCGCCGCGGGTATACAACGCTTCCTGGGCAGCATCGATTTCCAAATCGCTGAGAAGATCCCTCACATCCACCACGCCGATACCATCATGGGTATCCAGAGTTGTGTATTGCTTTCGGGGACAAATGGTGAGCCAATGCTTCAGTCGGGTGTTGTCCCCGCTGAACAGGGTGTGAAGCAGCAGCATGGGAAGGGCAAAATCATAGACCCAGTAGCCTTTTTCCGCCATTTTCAGCTGAATACCGTAGTGCTCATGGATTTCAGGCAGAATTTCAACCCCCAAAGGAGCCAGGACTTCCTTGGCGAAATCCAGTATGTCCCATACGTCAGGTTCAATGAAAAAGCAGGATGTACCAGGCTTTTTTGTGGCATATGCGAAAGCGTCCAGCCGGATGATCTTGGACCCGTGACGGGCTAAGCTTTCAAGGCTGCTCCTGATGAATTGCTTTGTCGTTTCCGTTGTGACATCCAGGTCAACCTGTTCACTGTCGAAGGTGCACCACAGTTTTTCGGTTGTTCCGTCTGAAAATTCGATGTCGATGAACGGATCACGGGGTTTCCGCTTATAAACCAGGGCCATATCAGCCTCAGAAGGCTCCCCTTCAGGCCAGAAATGCTTATAACGGATAAACAGATCCTTATAGGGGGAGGCACCTTTTCGGACGGCAAAATCCTTATAGTATTCGCTGCTGCGGGAGATGTGATTGATCATGAAGTCCGTCATCAGGTCATGATTCTGTGCGATTTCAGCAATTTCATCCCAGCTGCCGAATGCGGGGTCTACCTGGTCATAGGTGAGGGGCGCGAAGCCACGGTCCGCAGAGGATGGATAGAAGGGCAGCACATGGACCCCGCCAATGACACCCTGAAGATGGGTGAATATGAAGGCATTGAGCTCTTCCAGATTCTTACCGAGGCTGTCGGCGTAAGTGATCAGCATGATTTGGTTCTTAAGTGACATGGGAGACTCCTGTTCTTCATGATATTTCAAAGGATTTGTCGATTACTTGATGGATCCCTGCAAAACCCCTTTGATGATCTGCTTTTGCATGAACAGGTAGAGGATGATTACCGGCAGGATCGAGAGCATGAGACCGGCCATGGCCAGGCCGTAGTCGATAGTATAGGTGCCGCTGAAATAGAAGACTGATAGTGGCAGAGTGCGGTTTTTAGCATGGATGAGAACAAGCGACGGCAGGAGGAAATCGTTCCAGATCCAGAGAACATCAAGGATGCCGATAGTGACAGTGATTGGTTTCAGGATTGGGAACACGATGAGCCAGAAGACCTGGAATCGGTTGGCGCCATCGATGAGCGCCGCTTCCTCAAGCTCCAGAGGAATGCTTTTTATGAAGCCATGGTACATGAAGACAGCCAGGGCTGTGCCGAAGCCCAGGTAGAGGTATACTAAGGAAGCCTTGCTGTTCAGCATGCCCACCGAACCATAGATTTTTACCAGCGGAATCATGATGGCCTGGAATGGGATGATCATCGCAGCAACCAATGCCATGAAGAAAATCTTGCCAAAGAGCCAGTCTCTCCGGACCAGGAGCCATGCGGTCATTGAAGAAAAAATCAATATCACTGCAACACTGGCGGCGGTGATTATGAGAGAGTTGATGAAACCATGCATGTAGCTCATCGTGGCAGCCGCTTCTGCATAGTTTGAGAACAGAGGCGTTTCAGGGAGACTGACTGGGTTCAGGATGATATCTTTTCGGGACTTCAGGCTGTTTACGATGACCAGAAAGAAAGGGAGCAGGTACATGATCATTGTCAATCCAAGGATTGCAGGAAGTGCGAAAGTTGAAAGTTTGGATTTTCCAGGCATCAGGCATCCACCTCCATTCTTTTGGTAAGGTAGACCTGAAGCATGGAAGCACCTGTTACCAGCATGAACAGAAAGAATGCTTTGGCCTGCCCAAGCCCATAGTTCTGAGAGAGGAAGGCTTCATTATAAACATGCATGGCGATGAGCTCCGTACTCTTGAAGGGACCTCCGCCAGTGAGGGTCAGATTCAGGTCGTACACCATGAAACCGCGACTCATGGTCAGGAACAGACAAATGGTGAAAGAGGGCATCATCATGGGGACCACAACTGACTTAAGCTGCTGGAACCAGTTGGCCCCGTCGATATGGGAAGCCTCAATCAACTCCTTTGGAACATTCATCAGACCGGCGATATAGATGATCATCATATAGCCGGAGGTTTGCCAGACGCTGACGAGTACAAGTGCCCAGAAGGCTTTGTCGGGATCTGATAGCCATGACGAAGCAAATAACTGGAAATGCGTGGATTTTCCGAGGAAAACAAAGACATTTGAAAAAAGGAATTGCCAGATGAATCCAAGGACGACGCCGCCGATCAGGTTCGGTGTGAAGAAACCCGCACGGAAGAAGTTCTCTCCCTTCAGGCTTCCTGTTACCAGCATGGCCAGCAAAAATGCAATGACATTGGTGAGAATGACGCTGAGAGCAACATATTTGATGGTCAAGAAGAAGCTTCCCCAGAATTCCAAATCCTTTACCACATCAACATAATTCTGGCTGCCAATGAAGCTGAAGCTGGAAGCAATGCCGTCCCAGTCAGTAAAAGTAAGCCCTACACCGAACAGGAATGGCAGGATGACTACGGTGAAGAAGACGAAGGTGGTGGGACCGGCGAACGTTGTCCAAACCAGCGTTTTTTGAAGCCAGGTTTTTTCTTGATTCATATGAACACCTCTTTTTAAGTGAAAGCCGGATAGATGCTTTGCCTATCCGGCTTTCTGTGGGAAAAAGACTATTTGGAAGAACTCCAGTACGCTTCAAGTTCATTGATCAAACCGGCCTTATCAGTCTTGCCTGCTTCGTATTTCTGCATGATTGCGCCCATGTTAGCCCACCCGTCTGCAGGATAGAAGTTGTTCATCCATTCCAGTGTACGACCGTCTGCCAGATAACCTTGAATGGATTTTGCCAGGGGATCAGTGGCTTCAAGCGAAATGTTCTTGAAAACAGGGATGAATTTGAATTGATTCACAACATAGTCCTGTCCTTTGGCATCATCCACCAGCCATGAGAGGAACTTCTTGGCGGCAGCCTGCTGCTCAGGCGTATTCTGTGATTTGTCGATACACCAGTTCATAGGGACGCCGACGGAGATTTGAGCATTACCGTAATCGGTTGCATTGTCGCTGATGGGAACCGGCAGGAAACCGTAGTCGCCAGTTGCGTCGATTTCTTTGAGTTGGGGATAAGCCCAGTTACCCATGAACCACAGGCCTACTTCACCTTTGGCCAGATAGACGGGACCGTTCTCATATTGTGCATCAAGCGGAGCGTCCTTGATATTGTTGTACTTCATCATCAGGTCTACTGTTTCCATCCAACCGTTGAAAACGGTGTTGTCGGACAGCTTGACCGAGCCTGATTTAAGATCTTCCAGGAACTTGTGACGGGCATCTGAATCATTGGATTGGCTGGAAAACATGACATTTGTTAGATGGGCGCCCAGGGACCAGTCCATTGGAGAAACGTGTATCGGTGCAACACCGCTGGCCTGGATTTTCTCCATAAGAGCTGCAAGATCGCTTCGCGTCTTGATTGAAGCCGGATCGAAAGTCCCTCCCACAGCCTTGTCGCATATTGCCTTATTATAGATTATTCCGAAACCTTCAACCGTTACTGGCATCCCAAGGGTCATACCGTCAACTGTGGCAATGCCGAGTGTACCCTCCATGGCATTGGGTACCCAGGATTCAGCAGTCAGATCCAACAGCTTGTCCTTGATCTTAAGAATGTTGACACCTTCAACATGACTTATCGTTGGGGCATTGCCTGAAGCATACATTGAAGTCAGTTTTTCAAATGGATTCTGTTGGTTTAGTGCGATCAGAGTCACAGTCACGCCGGAATTGACAGCTTCAAAATCATCGATGGCGGCTTCCAGCTGTGCGGATATTTCGGGTTTTGCTGAAAGAATCGAGATTTCAACAGGCTTGGCTGCATCTGCTTCCGGATTGGCTGCGTTTTTTGCACAACCTGCGAAAAGTGATGTAAGCAGGGCAAAGCTCAGTATGATTGCAAACGGTTTCCTGAAGTGCATGTTCATAGGCAATACGTTCCCCCTCAATGGATGTTTAAGTGTGCGGCCATATGACAACCGGTTGACATATGGCCGCGTCGACGACTTGGTTTTATTATACGCCGGAAAACGATATCATGTCAACCGGTTGACACAAATAATCTGAAAAAAGAATTAATTTGTAATCTGCCGCGGAACACACAGAAAAGAGCGCGTGCTCCGCGGTGAATCCGCACTACTGTTTAGTGGAATCACGCTCAATCAGTTCCACTGGGAGCAGGTGCATGGTCTGGTGCTCTTCACCGTCCACCATCCTGCGCAGGATATCCACTGCGGTCCGTGCCATGTCTTCAATGGGCTGCCGGATAGTAGTGAGGGCGGGGGTAAGCAGCGAAGCCATGCGGATATCGTCGAACCCCACAACCTGTATGTCCTGTGGTATGCGAAAGCCCTTACCTCTGGCTGCCTGGATGAAGTTGGCTGCGATCATGTCACTGGAGCAGAAAACCCCGTCGATGTCCGGATGGTCATTCAGGAGAGTTTCCGTTTTTTCACGGTATTCGTCATCCTCGAAGCGGTTGAGTGCGGTTTCGATGATGACATATGGGATTCCGGCTTTTTCAACCGTTTCTTTGAAACCATCGAAGCGGCGGTTGGCCTGTGTGCTGAGAGAGAGAGGTCCGCTTATATGGGCAAGCTTGCGGCAGCCCTTTCGGATCAGCAGATCTGTAGCCAGGATTCCACCCCTGAAATTGTCTGAGGTTACAGAGGGGATATCCTCTGAGAAGAACCTGTCCAATGTGACAATGGGCATCTTGAGCGATAGGAACCGGGCGTAGTCCAGGGTATGGCTGCCCATGATGATGCCATCCACCTGGTTGCGGCGGAGCATGTCGATATAGTCGTTTTCCTTCACCCCATCGCGGTAGGAGTTGCAGAGGATCACCTTGAAACCTGAAGCATAGGCATGAAGCTCCACGTACTGTGTGAGCTCTGCGAAATATGGGTGTCCCACATTAGGTATGATAAGGCCGATCAGGCCGGACTTCTTTTTGAAAAGAGACCGGGCTATCTCATTGGGCTGGTAATTAAGTTCTTTCATAACGGCATTGACTTTTTCGCGGGTGGCTTCACTTATATACCCCCGGTTATTGAGAACACGGGATACCGTAGTGACGGTGACTCCGGATTTTAAGGCGACGTCTTTTATAGTGGGCATTGCGTACCTCGTTGATTGATGGCGTATTTATGTCATTATAACACGACAGTCAACGGGTTGACATGATGATGGAATGAAAGAAATGAACAGGAAACGATTGTGTACGTGGAACGGCCAAGTAAAAATGTTGTGATTTTGAAATATTTTTTAGACGTCTGTTCTCCTAATGAATACAAGTTGTTTTTCCTTGTAAGCCATTATTCATGCTGTTTGGGAGTGTGTATGCCGAAATGTTTAACGTTTGCTTTGAATACATTAATGCCTTAGGCTAGGTTAACTGTTGAATAATGGGAAGAAAAATATAAAATGAAAGTAATATTATAAATTTAACTGTTTATAATTACGACGCTGGGGGTAATCATGAAATTTAATCTGATGAGAAAAACAATGCTCCGCACCGCACTTTTAATCCTGATACCGGTCATGATGATCGGACTGACGGCATACACGATCAGCTCCAAATCCATCGAGCAGATCATCAAAGGCAATGTGGCATCGGATGCCGAGCTTAACGGAAAACTGATCACTGCCGAACTGGAAAGTGTAGAGTCTCTGATCCGGCAGATGGGCGGCAATCCGGAACTGATGGAGGTACTGGAAAACGCCAGCCCCGATGGACTCGTCAATGTTCAGAAGTACCTTGCAGATACAGCCAGGACGGAGTCTGCTATGGTTGAAATGCTGTTATTGATCGGGCCGGACGGGAAATCAATAGCCGACAGTAATAATGGTGCCCAGGTTGATATCAGTGAGCGGGCTTATTTCAAGGAAACAATGACTTCTAAGAAACAGGTTTTCAGCGATGCCATTGTATCTAAGGCAACTGGTAAGACTGTTGTTGCAGTCACGCTTCCGCTGCTCCGGAATGGGGATGTCAAAGGCGTGCTTCTGGCCACGGTCATATTTCAAAGCCTTACTGATTCAGTAGATGACATCAAGGTTGGGGAGAACGGTTACGGTTATCTGATTGACCGTACCGGACTGCTGATCAAGCATCCCTCTCAGGAAAAAGTATTCAAGGAGAACCTTTATGACTCCAAGAATGCAGAATTGGACATCCTGTTGGATGAGATGGCTGCAGGGAAGAGCGGCGAGGGATTCTATACATATAACGGCGATTACAAATTTGTTCATTATGTTCCAGCAGGGAAATGGACCCTGGTGGTAACTGCAAACTATGATGACTTCATGGCCCCTGCGATTCGGATCAAGCAGATTTCCTTTGCCGTTGCTGCCGCAGCACTGCTGGCAGCAATGCTGGTGGCTTGGATCACAACTAAACGGGGGCTTGTTGATCCGATCCTCTTACTGAACCGGGCCATGCTGAAGGGCGGAGACGGCGATCTGACTCAGAGGGTCGACATCCGGTCAAAGGATGAGATTCAGCAGTTGGGTGACACCTTCAATCAAATGATGGGGATGCAGTCTGAAATTGTCAATCAGATACGAACGACCTCCGAGACACTTCAAGGTGCAGCCCAGGAACTCTCGGCATCGTCACAGGAAGTGAGCGCCTCGGCGGAGGAAATCACAGCCAGCATCGAACAGATATCAGTAGAAGCAGGTTATCAGAAAGAGTCGGCTTATTCTGCCAACCGGGCTTTTGATGAGCTGAAAGGGTGCATCGACGATTCAATGGTTCTGGTTGATGCAACGCTGGAAGGAAGCAGAGAATCTCTGGTGATTTCGGAAGCGGGCAGAAAGCAGGTAGTGCAGACCGTAAGCACGATGGAATACATTTCGTCCAGTACCCATCATGCTGTTGAATCTCTGGATGACCTGAATCTGGTAGCGGAGAAGGTCGGAAATATCAGCGGGACCATCAGCTCCATAGCCAGCAGCATCAATTTGCTTGCTCTGAATGCATCGATTGAGGCGGCACGGGCAGGAGAGCACGGAAGGGGCTTCAGTGTTGTGGCTGAAGAGGTACGTAAGCTGGCAGAACAGACTACCCAGGAATCCCAGGAGGTCAATCGTCAACTGAGCCAGATGCTGGCCAGGATCAAGGATCTGAGTCAGGCAATCGGTGATACGAACGGTTATGTCTCAGAAGGCGTTGTCAGTGTGAAAATGGTTGATTCCACGATTCAGGAAATCATCTGTGTCCTTCAAAGCTCTTCTGAAGCTGTAAACAGCATTCGTAACAACCTTGCAATGGAGGCTGAGAAATCCGAGGTGATGAACCGGGTAGTACGTGAAGTATCCGTCAGATGTGACACAACAGCCACACAGACACAGGAAATCTCATCATCAGCCGAAGAGCAGGCAGCTATTACGGAGATGCTCTCTGCAACGGCATAGGAAACCAGCAATCTGGAGGAAGCCCTCTTCGGACTGGTTCGGATCTTGATCATCGTTGGGAATGGTCATCTTCAGAGCAAGCCAATTAGCTACCGAAACCC
>CAZEHS010000108.1:0-8324 GCA_964511875.1 uncultured Peptostreptococcaceae bacterium | reverse complement strand
ATCGGCATCCCAGGATACCTCCGCTGCCACATGGGGATTGTTTCGGAATCGGCCTCCCATGATGTCTTCAAGGCTTAAGGATGACAGGTACTTTTCTATGATCCGCTTCTTATACAGATTAACCCGTTTTTTGCCTTCATGCTGGTAGTAAATTGACTTCATGAATTTCTCAAAGCTGATATGGCTGACGTGCTTATCGCCCAGACCACACTGGATAATCAGAATCACCTTGATGAATTCCTTGAAAGAAAAATCATACAAGGCCGCCTCTACGTACCAGAGATCTCCCTGGGCCAATAATGTAGTGATTCTTTCTGAAATTTGAGGATCGGGCAACACATTGCTGTACTCTGCATTAAAATCTTCTCCATTGCGGATAGAAACAGCTCTCAGTCGTTTGAGCCGGTCCACGGTTGTCATTTGTTCCGAGAATGAACCACTTAGTACCAGTTCGATTGCTTCTTCCACCGGCCTGCTGACTTCTGCCCAGATATCCTTGTCTACAGCGCTGATAATGCAGCCGTTCAATGCCATCAATAGGGTTTTCAGATCTTCTTTAGAGATCATGCCGTCTTCAATCAGCTGAAAAATTGGTCTGCTGTCTGTAAGGGGCACCTCTCCCCGGAGGTACTGACCAATGAGGCCATGGGTGGCTATCAGGGTATGAACGATCCGTGTATCGGCAGAGTCCGGGTTTTCCGATATTGCGTTGAAAATCTGTGCAGATCCGATGTTATGGGCAAAAAGATTGAATCCCTTTCGTTTCCAGAGCAATCGCTGATGAGCAAGTCCTCCTTTGGCCACTTCGGCCCATTTAAGCGTTTCTTCAACCAGGGCCCTGTGGTGACGAGTTAAGTCTTGTTCGGCAAGAAGCTTCAATGTTTTTTCAACATACCCAAGAGTATAATTGCTTCCCATTTCCTCCAGGGAGCCCAGCCGCTCAAGGTTGATGTTCCTTTCCTGTGTCAGCGCCAGATGCATCAGCCATTTTTCGTGCTTTAACACCTCCCGATTTCCAATTTTGAAGTCTTCAATCGCTTTCAGTGCATACATCGACAGGCACCTCTCGTTTTCTTGGTTTTGTTATAATCATTGTGATATTATCATTATAGTACTATATGCTTAATTCTGTCAACTGCTTTCAATCCACAAAAAAAGCAGGCATGACAATAAAACAGCCCAGTTGTTAAACAACTGAGCACAATCAAGTATAATATCATTAACAACACAAAATCAGAATTCCAGGAGTAAGTCACTGCCTTAAAGAGGAGGTTATGATATGTCTGAACAAGCAACCATTGAAACATTAAAGGGCTTTCTGGAAGCGTTCAACCGTCACGACTTGGATTCCATCATGAGTTATTTCGCAGATGATTGCGTCTTCTATATGCCACGAGGCGCCAGACCACGGGGCGATCGGTATGTCGGGAAGGCAGAGGTCAGAGCAGGTCTGGCAAAGCGATTCGAGGGGATACCCGATGTGCATTATGGAGAGGACCAACACTGGATCTGCGGCGATTTGGGTGTATCCGAGTGGACGCTCACCGGGACGACTAAATCAGGGCAGCAGATCGAGGTGCGAGGGGTTGACCTGCTCGAGTTCGCTGGAGGAAAGATTATCCGTAAGGATTCCTTCTGGAAGATACTGGAGTAAGGTGGAACTGGTCATTCTCTTCTTTATATTGTAGTACGTAATCGATTTACGATATCAATGACTCCTGTTACACTCTTAATCGCCTGTTGAACAGATTATTGATAGTTTTTTTATTTATGCGACTAAGTCGAACAAGATTGACTTTCCTCAGGAAGTTTTGGGATGCTTGCTCGCCCTGGTGTCACTCCTGCTTGCAATCAAAATGCCGAACAGCCCATGCCTCAATCAACTTAATGGCCGGACAGAGCTCCTTCCCGAGCGCCGTCAGTTCGAATTCCACTTTGGGGGGCACTTCCGGGAAGACTGTTTTGAAAATCAGGCCATCTTCCTCCAGCTCCCGAAGCTTTTCGTTCAGAACCTTTTGGCTGACGCCGCTGGTGATACGCTGGAGTTCCAGAAACCGTTTGGGACCGTCATTCAGGTGGCAAAGAATGACGGCCTTCCATTTTCCGCGGATCATCTCAAAGGCCAGGTCAAGGTGACAAACGTACTTCTTCTGTTTATAACTGAACATAAGACGACCTCCATATCATATCAGGATACTCCGAATTAAAAAAAAAACGTTCCGGAATTGTTGGGTATAAGCTTTGATTTCCTTCAATTCCTACCTTTTGGTAAGGTAAGTTACCTAAAAGTGCATATTTGTTTTAGTCCCGCAAACCCTTTACACTGGATTATATCAGGATGCTTCTGTAATTAGAATATCACAGAAGCTCCTGGGCAATACAGATTAAAGGAGATTCCTATGAAAGTGATCGCATTCAACGGTAGCCCCAACAAAGAAGGAAACACCTATCACGCACTCCGAATCGTTACCGAGCAGTTAGAACAGGAAGGCATTGAAACAGAAATCATCCATGTCGGCAGCAAATCGGTAAGGGGCTGTATTGCCTGCAACCAGTGTGTGAAAAACATGAATCAGCGGTGTGTCCTCCCCGGTGATGAGGTGAACAAGTGGATTGAGAAAATGCGGGATGCCTACGGCATTTTGCTCGGTTCTCCGGTACACTACTCCGCACTGGGGGCAACCATGAAGTCGTTCCTTGACAGGGCATTCTATGTCACCAGCGTGAATGCCGGCATGCTCCGCCATAAAGTTGGGGCCACCGTCGTGGCTGTCCGGCGCTCCGGGGGGGTGCCCACATTCAACCAGCTGAACAATTATATCAACTATTCCGAAATGTTCATGCCCACATCAAACTACTGGAATGTCATCCATGGCACAGCTCCTGGGGAGGCTCTTCAGGATCATGAGGGTGTCCAGATCATGCGGGTATTAGGTAAAAACATGGCCATGCTGCTGAAGCTGGTTGAATGGGGAAAGACTGGTGTTCAGGTGCCCCCTCGAGAAGTGAAGACATTTACGAATTTTATACGGTGATTGATTGAAATCAGGTACTCATCCGCATAATAAGTTAGCAATTCTATTTCCTGTTAATCAGGACAATCCCTATCAGACACAAAACAATTCCCGCAACCGTATTCAGGTTTAAGCGATCCCGAAAGAAAAATATCCCGATGGGAATCAGCAGCACCATCACCGCAGCGTTTGAACAGACGGAGGCAATGCTGATATCCCACCCTGAGCGGTACACGAACATGTAACCGGCCTCCAATCCTACCGCCGCAGCGCCCAGCACAAAACAGGCCCAGTTGATGGATTTCAGTTCAGAAGCCACAGTGTTTTTTTCGATCGGGAAGATCAGAAACAACAGTCCTGTCAGCACCAGGGCAGTCCCATAGGTCACCAGCATCGACAGGATCGGATGCAGGGATTTCGTGATGGACTTTGAAGAGATATGATAAAAGATACTGGAGCCGATCACCATGATCATCGAAATATAGTACATGCACTCACTTCCTTCAATCATACTTCCGAAGGTGTCTGCCCAATGCCTCCAAACCTGCCTTTAATTCAGCCGGACTGAAAGCGTAGCCGATCCGCAGGCATCTGCCCATATCAAAGCAGTCACCCGGGGTCAGCATGACCCCCTCTGTTGCCATCAGTTCATGGCAGAGGTCCGTGGAGGACATCTCCATATCGTAGTAGAGCAGCGCCGTTGTACCCGCTTTTGGGCGCACATAGGTGATGCGGGGTTCCCGGGCCACCCATTCGTCCAGAATTTCAATATTCTCCCGGACAATCTTCCGGCTTCTCTCGAGGATGAGGTCTTTATGCTTCAGAGCATAGGCTCCGATCAGTTCATCCAGGATCCCGCAGCTGATGATATTATAATGACGGACATCGTACGCCTCTTCAATAATCTCCTTGGGCGCAACCAGCCATCCCAGTCGTAAACCCGCCATTGAAAAGACCTTGGACATGCTTCCGGTGCTGATGCCCTTTTCATAAAGATCCACCACAGAAGTGGGGTACTCCCCATCATGATTCAGGTGACGGTAAACTTCGTCGCAAAGCAAGTAGGCGTCGCAGCCTCTGGCAATATCCACAATATCTTGAAGCATGGCCGAGCTGATCATGGCCCCGGTAGGATTATTTGGATTGTTGAAGCAGATGAGCTTGGTCTTCGCCGATACCGTGTTCCGAAGCTCGGCAAGATCCGGCAGGAATCCATTCTCCTTCTTGAGACCGATGGTCTTCACCCGGGCCCCCAGGCTTTCCGGAATGCTGGTATGCTGCTGGTAGGTGGGAACAAAGACCACCACCTCGTCTCCCGGATTCACCAGGGTGTACAGAGCCAGGAAGTTGGCCCCGATGGCACCATTGGTGCTTAGTATCCTGTCGGGGCTCATATCCTTATAAAGGCTGGCGACCCCTTCTCTGAAAGCTTTTCGTCCCGGAATCTCCCCATAGGTGATCCGTGTATTTTTCAGCACTGCATCCAGAGCACCACCGGTCAGGACTTCCAGTTCCTTCAGGGATATGGAATCTACGCAGGTTTCTGCGATATTGTACCTACAGGTGGTTTCGTAAAGATCCATCCATCTTTCTACTCCAAAGGGTTTGATTTTCATGAATACGCTCCTCAAATTTTATGTTTTCGCAACCGGGATACTAAAACCCGACCCGGGTGCCAATACTTCCGGCCTCTGCCAAATCCAAAACCGCTTTGCAATCGGAGGTATGGCAGATTCCCTCAGGCCTTTCGATATGGGTTTGCGCCGCTTTTTCCAAAGCAAGAGCCCCGGTGGCCAGGTCCTGCAGACCGATTCCCGTAGAATCGAAGACCGTGATGTCTGCAGGGCTGATACGGCCTGGTTTCTGCCCGGTGATCACTTCCCCTATTTCAGCGATAATGTTCTGCTCTGAGAGAATACCCTGCTTTATGGCGGCCTCAATTTCCCCCACAGCCACGGCCTGGGGAATATCATCCACAATGACCCGGGCGATTCCCAGGATGGTTTCATCAATTTCCTGCTTCCCGGACATATCCGACCCCATACAGCTGAAATGGGTTCCCGGTTTGACCCAATCCTTCATGATCATGGGCTTTCGGGAGGGGGTGGCCGTGATGATGATGTCGCTGGCCTCTGCAGCCTGTTGAAGATCCGATACCGGCTCCAGGACAATCCCCCGTTTTTTCAGGATTTCTTCCGTACGGTTCTTGTTTTCAGCACCCTTCAGCTCAAAGCCCTCGCAGAATCTTCGGGCATTCTCGAAATCCATGGGATCATACACCAGAATCCTGCGGATATTCTGAGCCACGGTCAATGCAGCAGTAATCTGAAATGCCGCCTGGTGACCGGCCCCCACCATCAGAAAGGTCTTTGAATCCGCTCGGGCCAGATATTTGATGCCGATGGCACCGGCTGCACCAGTTCGCATTCCGGTCATATGCTCCCCGTTGATCAGTCCCAGGGGTTTGCCGGTGGCCCCGTCAAAAATCATCACGGCTCCTGTCAGGGCAGGCAGACCCTTGGCAGGGTTGCTTCCAAACCAGCTGACCAGCTTCAGCCCGTAGATGCCCTGCTCCTTGAGATAACCGGACTTGATATCCATATCCGCCTTCCCGGGATCGAATTCATAAAACACCATGGGCCAGACTGCAGCCGTTCCCTGGGCTTTTTCTCTGTAGACACCTTCAACACGGGCCAGTACATCCTTCATTGTCAATAACTTCTCCGTATCCTCCAACGTCAGCACCTGAATCTGAAACATATGGATCCTCCTTTTTTATAGACCTTGAAGCAAGTGTACAAAAACGAATGAACCCTGGGTTTGTATCACTCACAAATCCCCAGGGTTCACCTTGTTCTTATATACAACGATTTTGGTTTTTCAAGACATACAGCCGAATTGCCGATGACAGTTGCTCGTAAAACGTCAGTTCATTGGCCTCCGGACACAGAAGCCGATGGATGTTATTGATTCGGTATCTGACCGTGTTCTCATGAACATACAGTGCTTCTGCGGTTTTTTTCAGGCTCCCATTACAGCTGATATAAACAACAGCGGTTTTCATCAGCTCTGCCCCGGTAGCGGCATCCTGCTTCTGCAGCGGCATCAGAAACTTCTGATGATAGGCCTCGCTCCACAGAGAGTCCTGATGAGGCATCAGCAGCCTATAGATTCCGGTATCCTCAAAGGAGGTTAACCGATCCGGATAAACCACGCTTACCTTTTGGGCCCATACCGCTTCACGAATGGCAAGACTCAGGCCCTCTAAGGCATCGTGGACACCGCTGCATCCGATATCCAGCTTCTCCTTCACCAAGCCGCAGTGGATCAGAACGTCCTCCAGACGGGCCTGATAAATCGAAAGCTCCGTGCTTTCCGCAGAAATGAACAGCATGATTCCTTCCTTATAGCCCGTCAGCAGATTCTCCTCGCCTCTGAACTTGTTCCGGTGGTAGGCATCATGGATGCGTTCTGCACTGAGGCTTTCAGAGGGGTCTCTTGGCTTCCCATGAAAAACCACCAGGTTATTGCGGAATTCACGGTTCAGCTCTAATGAAATCGTACGGATATCCTCTCGGGACAGGTCTCTGAACATCAGTGTATCCAGCCGAGCCTCTATCTGATGCAGTCGATCCGATGTGCGGGCGGATTCTGAAATCTCCGAGATCACGTCCTCAAAGAAGGTTGAATTGTCGAAGAGAAAGATCGGAAATCGTTCTTCGTTGGCCAAGAGCCTGACGGATTCCGGAAGCTCCTTGAAAAAGATGGTTTTAATCGCCAGGGCGGCCACCTTCAGTGTAATCAGCTTTCGCACCGCCTCCAGCAATGCCTCTTCATCCTGATGGGCATAGAGCATGCTGCTTAGGATGAACTCCCCAGCTGCGAATTGATTTGCAATTTCATCCGGCACCTTTCCAGTAAATTCATAATCTAAGATCCCGGTACGTGTCACCCTCCGGTCCAGCCCCAGATGGCCTGCCACCAGCTTGAAATTCCTCAGAGCGTTCAGCTTCATCGCCCCATAGACGGTCAATGACATAGTCTCACCTCTTACGTACATCTTGGCATAAATGTAGGCAGCCGTCTATTCCCCTTTCAGGACAGCTGCCAGTCTTGTTCTGTGATACAAAATCTCAGAGCAATTTTTGTCAGTACTACAATCACAAACCGATGATAGGCGGATACACTGAATTCAACTACCCGAAAAGTCTCTTTCAGAGGCCAGGGATATCCGAAGGGAGCTGTACCGAATGATACCTGAAATCACTGCGACTGAATATCCATCTAAAAAAATCCGAATACTTGCGGGTCTGGGGCTTTTGACCACCGCACTGCTCTGGGGATCCACATTCCCGGCTGGAAAGTATGCGTTGCAGTACATGAGTCCATTCTATCTCATGGGTTTCCGCTTTATCCTGGCTTTCCTGTTTGCTTTCATTCTGTTTCGCAGAAAAATTCTCAAAACGCCGATTCATGACATGACCGGTGGGCTCCTGGCGGGACTGGCCCAGTTCGGAGGCTATAGCCTTCAGATTTATGGTCTGCAGTTCACAACCGCCGGTAAGCAGTCCTTTCTGGCTGGCGCTTATGTGATCATGGTTCCATTTTTGACATGGCTGATTTTCAAGAAAAGTCCTTCCGTTAAGGCGTACATCGGAACCGCCATCTGCCTCTGGGGAATCTCTCTGATATCTTTGAGTGAGAACCTGACAATCAGCTTGGGAGATGGACTGACCCTGATCAGCTCAGGGCTTTACGCCCTTCATATTGTAATAACCGGTTATTACGCCAACAAACAGGATGCCAGTGTTTTTACAGCCGTGCAATTCGGCGTTGCCGGTATATTGGCACTGCTTATGGGAATGCTTTTCAGCCCGACTCCGGTAATCCGCCTTGACGGAGGCCTTATGTCGATTGTTTATCTTGCACTCTTCGGCTCCTTCATTGCCTATTATTTGCAAACAGTTTGTCAGAAGTATACCACTCCTGCTGTGACCTCCATCATTCTCAGCATGGAAGCCGTTTTCGGCAGTCTTCTGGCCGTCGTACTTCTGGGAGAACCATTTACACTAAGAATGGCAATCGGTGCATCTGCCATCCTGGGGGCTATATGGATCAGTGAGTTATAATTTCAACATTCACATTCCATTCAATTACCAGACAAATACGCTGCACATTATCGGCCAAGAAAATCCTTGACCATGCTTATTGTGGGCATCGCCGGTATCCCTCCGCGCTTTTGAACGCACAGCGAGGCAACCGCATTGGCAAATTCGGTAAAATCCTTCAGTTGTACTTCGCCAAGTTCAT
>CAZEHS010000107.1:0-8367 GCA_964511875.1 uncultured Peptostreptococcaceae bacterium | reverse complement strand
TTGATGGGGTCTTGTGACTATGGTATACTACTTAATAATAGTACCAGATACTAACTTGGAGGATCTTATGGAACTTAACGATATTCAGAAATTGATGCAATCATTTAATGATACGGGTCTAAGTCGTCTGCAGTATACTCACGGCACCGAATCACTGGTGCTTGAGAAAGGAATCTCCGGCAGTTTTGCAGCCTCTCCCCAATTGGTGCCGGCGCCCCTGTTCCATGACGTTCCAGCTTCATTCCATCAGTCTGAGGCGCCAAGTCCTGTTTCAATGCAGGCTGCAATAAAATCCGTAACTGAGGTTGAGAACACGATTAAAGCCCCAATGGTAGGAGTGTTCTATCTTGCGCCGTCTCCAGATGCATCTCCCTATGTGCAGATCGGTCAGGCTGTTTCAAAGGGACAAACCCTGTGCATTCTTGAAGCCATGAAAGTCCTTAATGAAATACAGGCGGAATGGGATGGGATCGTTGAATCCGTCCTTGCACAGCCTGAAGATATCGTGGAGTACGGCCAGCCCCTGTTCCTTATTCGGAGGGCATGATGATTGAAAAAATCCTGATAGCAAACCGCGGTGAAATAGCGGTCCGGATAATACGGGCATGTAAGGAACTGGGGATCAAATCGGTCGCTGCCTACTCAACGGCAGATGCTGATTCCCTTGCAGTGTTATTGGCAGATGAAAGCTTCTGTATCGGCCCCCCCAGTGCTGCAAAGAGCTATCTGAACCCGAATGCCTTAGTTCAGGCAGCTCTGGCTTGTAAGGCGGATGCGGTTCATCCCGGGTATGGATTCATGTCGGAAAACGCCGCTTTCGCAAGAACATGTCAGGAAGCCGGGCTGATTTTTATAGGTCCGCAGCCTTATCAGATCGAAATGATGGGAGACAAGGCAAAAGCCCGTGAAGTCATGATGGCTGCTGGCGTGCCGGTAGTTCCAGGCTCTGCTGGAGCCATTGATGATTTGGACACATTGAACACCGAAGCAGCGCGTATCGGTTATCCATTGATGGTGAAGGCTGCCAGCGGCGGCGGCGGCCGCGGAATGAGGGTGGTCAATAGTCCTGACGAACTTGAAAACGCATGGAGGACGGCTCGCGCTGAGGCGAAATCTGCATTCGGTGATGATCGTGTCTATATGGAGCGGCGGATTGTCAAGCCCCGTCATGTAGAGGTGCAGATCATGGCAGATTCCCATGGCACTGTACTGGCTCTCGGAGAAAGAGATTGCAGCCTCCAGCGTCGCAACCAGAAAGTCATTGAAGAATCTCCATGCCCTGTCCTTTCTGAAAATCAGCGAAAGGCCTTTTATAAAGCAGCAGTGGATGCTGCAGTTGCTGTGAAGTATGTTGGTGCAGGTACGGTTGAATTTCTTCTCGACCAGGATGGATCCTTCTATTTCATGGAGATGAACACCCGCATCCAAGTGGAGCATCCGGTCACTGAAATGGTCACCGGAATCGATCTGTTACAGGCCCAAATAAAAGTTGCAAGCGGGGAGTCCCTGGGAATCACCCAGGAACAGGTTATCCTTCGAGGCCATGCGATCGAATGCCGTATCAACGCAGAGAATGCCGCAGATGATTTTCGTCCGGGCGCCGGCGTGATAACGTCCCTTCACCTGGCAGGCGGCTTTGGCGTTCGGAATGACTTCTATATCTATCAGGGATATCACATTCCTCACTCCTATGACTCAATGATGGGTAAGATAATCGTATGGGGCAATGACCGCCGTGAAGCTCTGAACCGAATGAAGAGGGTTCTTGAAGAGACTGTAATAGACGGTCTGGTGACAAACCTGGATTTTCAAAAGCACTTGATCGCCCTGCCTGAATTCCAGTCAGGGGATGTCGACACCAGCACCCTGGAGGCCCGCTTGCCGGCGCTGATACAGGCGATGAAGGAGGATAGCTATGCTCTTGGATCTTCTTAAACGAAAAAAACAGGTGAAGGAAAAACCGGCACATGCTGAAAAAAGCACCTTGAAACCTGTTGAAGCTGTACAGGAACATGTATGCGGTCACTGCTCAGGAAGGATCACCCTGGATCAATGGAACCAACAGTTGAAAGTCTGTCCGGCCTGCGGCTTCCATGACCGCATGGGTGCCCGTGAACGAATTGAAAATCTTTTAGACACCGGATCATTCATGGAGACCGGTATGCTGATACTGTCCGGTGATCCTCTTGGCTTTCCGGAATACCCGGAAAAATTAGCCCACGCGAAATCCAGATCAGGGGAAGTCGAATCGGTGGTAACTGGCTCCGGAAGAATAGCCGGTATACCTGTCTGTGTTTTTGCAATGGAGCCTGATTTCATGATGGGCAGCCTTGGCAGTGCAGCAGGAGAGCGAATCGCCCAAGTCGTCGAACTTGCCGGAACGTTGAAGGCCCCGGTGATTGGTTTTTGTGCATCCGGCGGTGCTCGGATGCAGGAGGGGATTCTATCCCTGATGCAGATGGCAAAGACTTCTGCTGCCCTAGGAAAGCTAGCTGAGATGGGTATTCCCTATTTTGCCGTATTGACTGACCCGACTACCGGTGGTGTCACTGCAAGCTACGCCATGCTGGGTGACGTTATCCTGGCAGAGCCGGGCGCCCTGATCGGATTTGCCGGTCAGCGGGTTATTGAGCAGACGATCCGTCAAAGCCTGCCGGCGGGTTTTCAACGAGCGGAATTCATGTTGGAGAAGGGCTTTGTGGATCGTATCGTCCCTCGAAACGATATGAAGTCGACTATAACCCTGCTTCTGCAGTATCACTCGGTTAAAGGAGAGAACGTCCATGGCTCAGATACTTGATTTTGAAAAACCAATGCTGGAACTGGAAGAAAAAATCCAGGGACTCCGGGCATTCTCAAAAGATAATGGAATCAATCTCGATGATGAGATACGTACTTTGGAAACCAAGCTGATAATGCTCCAGAAGGAAACATTCTCATCCCTTTCGGCCTGGGACCGGGTCAAACTGGCTCGCCACCCGGAACGGCCCACCACAGAGGATTACATCCAGGGGATTTTCACAGACTTCATGGAGCTGAAAGGCGATCGCTCCTATGGTGATGATCAGGCTATCCTGGGAGGAATCGCCATGCTGGACGGATTAGCCGTTACCGTTATCGGGCACCAAAAGGGACGTGATACGAAGGAAAACATCCGTCGGAATTTTGGTATGCCCCATCCGGAAGGGTATAGGAAGGCACTCCGTTTGATGGAACAGGCACAGAAATTCAAACGCCCCGTGGTAACCTTCATAGACACATCCGGAGCCTACTGCGGCTTGGGAGCAGAGGAACGGGGCCAGGGTCAGGCTATTGCCCAGAACCTCATGGCGATGGCCCGTCTTCGGACACCGGTGATCTCCATAGTCATTGGAGAGGGTGGCAGCGGCGGGGCCTTAGGGATCGGTGTTGCAGACAGAGTGGGAATGCTTTCATCCGCTGTGTACTCCGTCATATCCCCGGAAGGTCTTGCGACTATCCTGTGGAAGGATTCGGGTAAGGCGTCGGAAGCCGCTTCAGTCATGAAATTGACGGCGGCAGAACTTATGCAGCTTGGCGTGATCGATGCTGTCATAGAAGAACCTATGGGCGGGGCGCACCGAAATCATCAGCAGGTTAAAGAATCGGTCGGAATCTGGCTGAAGCAGCAGGTTAAAGAACTGATCTGCATCGAGTCGGAACAATTAGTTGATTCCCGATATGATAAATTCCGTGCGATGGGGAAATTGCAGGGTTAGAGTAGATGAAAAGGGAGAGAACGCCTCACGCTGCATCCATGGCGCGGCAGTCTCTCTCTTGTTATGTGACAACGATTCATTATCAATCAGCAGGTAATCGAATCTTCGTGTCGAATGATTATTGCATGTCGAGAAAATAGGAGCTAACGCTTATGAATAGATTTTCCAGAACAGAATTCCTGTTGCTGAACTATCTTTATGATAAGGAAATTGGAACCCAGTCAGATGGAACCCTTTTGGAAACAGATTTGAATCTGCGTGAAAATGACGAGATAAGCAGGATTCGAGAAATCGTGTTTTATGTGGAGAAGCTTGAGAGAGAAGGATTCCTGCAAACAGACCCGGCGTTTTACACGGAATCCGATCATATGTCCTTCACCTATCTGAACAGTGCTGTGGAATTGAATGAGGATTCCATCCGGCTCAGTGATGAGGGGCGCCGAATGATCGTGCAATACCGCGGATCAGGCGGATCAGCACGTTTCTTTAATGCGTTGAATCGCATCATGGAGAAGCAGGAAACCCGACAGGTCCTGCTCGTCCTTTCAATTGTAATGGTATTGTTGGGTGTATTGATTGGGTATGTTATTGGAAGGACCTTCTGATGAGGATCATCAAGGAAGATCCAAAGCTGGGCATATCAAAAGTGGTATGGCGGTTCACTGAGGAACCTGAAAAAACAGTATCGCCGATTGATCCCAAGCCTTCGGAAAACATGCCGGTCGATGAGTCTCCAGGTGTGCCTGAGATTCTGATTGATGCCGGAACAGGTGAACCGGATACGCAGCCTGATCATCTGGCAGATATGCGTCAGCAGGTCCGATTCCTGCAGCAGGTCATCGAGAGTCAGAATCAACAATTGCATACGAAGGATGAGTTGATCCGCAACTTCCAGGTGCTTCTGAAATCAGAGCAGGAGCAGGTGCTTAGACTAGAATCCAGAATGGGCGGGTGTAACGCAGATGAAGATCACCGAGGAACGGATGACAGCTGGTTCCAATTATTGAAAAGAAAATTGAAAAAACAATAACGTTAACATTTTATCGGAAAGCGGTTATAATGGATAACGGGACGAATCAAAACTAAATAACCAGATGAAAGGAACCTTCATGCGCGTAATCATACAGGAACGATTTTTTGAGTTTCAGAACGAACGTACTGATTCTATTTTCAATGAACAAAAGAATTACCTTGCCCAAGTGGTGAAGCAGAGCCAGGAAGATGAAGATGATGAATACCTTCTCACAGCGCTCATGAGCCTGAACAACCTGACAGAAGCATTGATCAGCCAGGCAGTCGAAGAACGTGGTCTTGAGGCTACTGTAAAATTACTTAAAGCTCACGCACTTTAGTGTTTAGCATCTATGATTCTGGGTACATATCGATCATATCCTTCATGAACAGGAGACGATACGGTGAAAATCATAGAGAACAAGGCAAGGTGCAGACGCTGTAATCAGTTATTGATTTCAGAGCCTGAAGAAGGAGCTTTCAAGAAATTCTGTCAGTGCGGTGCTATTGCAGTTTATGGTGGTGACAGACATATTCAGCGATTGGGAAATCACCGGTACATTCATGAACTGAGCATAAAAGAGTATTGAACACGCGGCCATCATGAACTGCTGAAAAGCGGGGGATGATGGCCGTGTTTTGCACTTTAAATGAGACTTTGACCTGGTTTCGGGAGGCCTGAATGAAAAAAGTCGTTCTGCTGATCATTGCACTTATTATGATGGCAGCTCCTGTTGGTGGTCATGGGGATAGCCGGATTACCGAATCCCGGAGTTATTGGCTATATGAAAGCAGCACTGGAACGATTCTGGCGGAATATGAATCGAGCCTTGAAACTCCGGCTGCAAGCCTGACCAAACTCATGACTTGCCTTTTGACACTGGAAGCGATTGACCAGGGAAGGCTGCAATGGGATGAAAACATCACCTTGCCTGCTGCATACATCAACCCGGGAGGTTCATCAATAAGGCTGGAAGCGGGTCAAAATCTGTCTATCCGGCAATTGGTTGAGGGACTGCTCATCGCATCAGGCAATGATGCTGCGAATTTATTGGCTGATCGCGTGGGCGGCAGTGAGGTTGTCTTTGTTAAAAAAATGAATGAACGTGCAAAGGAATTGGGAATGAACCAGACCCGTTTCCTGAATGCCACGGGTCTGCCGACTGAGGCTGGCGAAAATATGACTTCAGCAGCGGATATCGGTTTGATTTCCAGGCATCTTATAGAAACATATCAGGAATCCCTGCTGGACATCACATCGAAACGTATGTATAGAGATACAGCAAGCAATTTTTCCAAGCCGTCAACGAATACGCTGATGATTGTGAAGAAGGACGTGGATGGCCTGAAGACAGGACACACGAATAGAGCCGGTTACTGTACAGCAGTGACGATGCCCTTTAAGGACAGACCAGACTCACGTCTGATTGCGGTTGTGATGGGCACTTCCAGTGAAAAAGACAGGGACGCAGCAGCCAAAAGCCTTCTGGACTGGGCTGAGGAAGCCTTTGGATTCAGAAGAATCATCGACGCGGATCAAAGTATCGCAGTCGGTAATTGGAAGGGTCTTGTTTCCAGACCCATTCAAGGTCACCCAGAAAATTCGGTGGAATTCCTGCTTAAAACTGAGGCGATCACTACTGGGACAATCACAACGGATCTGCCTGAAAAACTCCCGCTGATGAAAGGGGATGTGATAGGAAAGGTCGTTGCAGAGATCCCGGACGGGGAATGGGTTACGATACCTTTGATATCAGATACGGAGATTCTGGAGCTGACTATTAAGGAACGGGTAAATGTGTTCTTTAAAACCCTGGGAGACTGGCTCGTATCGAAGCTGCCATCTTGACAGCGGGTGAGCTGGTAGGATATACTTTGAAAAAAGTCGACGTGATGAAGGCATCAGTACGATTCGCAAGCCCGATGAAGAGAGCAGACTGGCGGTGAGAAGTCTGACGGGACCGAGTTCGGAATTACAGGCTGGAGCGACTGTATGAGAATGCAGCGGGAGTGCCCGATACAGCGCAGTAAAGGCGTCCGGAATCCGGATGTGAACAAAGGTGGTACCACGGGTTTCCCGTCCTTATGATATAAGAGACAGGAAGCTTTTTTGTTTGGGACGGACGATGAAAGAGGAGGGCCATATGAGCACGAATATCTACGACATTCTAATGGAACGGGGTTTCATCGAGCAGGTGACCCATGAACAGGAAGTAAGAGAGCTTCTTGAAAAAGAGTCAGTAACATTTTACATTGGATTTGATCCGACGGCTGACAGTCTGCATGTGGGGCACTTCATCCAGCTCATGGTGATGATGCATATGCAGAAGGCGGGTCACCGTCCCATTGCTCTTTTAGGCGGCGGTACTGCAAAGGTCGGGGATCCCAGTGGGAAAACCGATATGCGTCAAATGCTTTTCAATGATAAGATTATTGAAAACGCACAAAAATTTAAAAAACAGATGGAAAAATATCTTGTTCTTGACGGTGAAAAAGGAATCATGGTCAACAATGCCGATTGGCTGGACCATCTGAACTATATCGATTTCCTCAGGGAAATCGGCAGCAAATTTTCCGTCAATCGCATGCTTGAAGCGGATTGTTTTAAGTCAAGGATGGAGAGCGGGCTGACTTTCCTGGAGTTCAACTATATGATCATGCAGGCTTACGATTTCCTGGAGCTGTATAAACGCTACAATTGTAAACTGCAGCTGGGCGGAAATGATCAGTGGTCCAATATCATCGCAGGAGTCAATCTCGTTCGGAAAGTCGATCAGGGCCAGGCATTCGGCCTCACGTTCCGGCTGCTGACGACAAGTGAAGGCAAGAAAATGGGCAAAACCGAGTCAGGCGCCATCTGGATTGATCCGGAAAAAACGTCGCCTTATGAGTTCTATCAGTATTTCCGTAATGTTGAGGATCCGGACGTGGGTAATTGCCTAGCTCTTCTCACTTTCCTGCCGATGGATGAGGTTCGTCGGCTCACTTCCCTTGAAGGCGCTGAGATTAACAAAGCAAAAGAAATATTGGCTTATGAGGTGACCAAGATCGTCCACGGTGAAATGGCGGCAGACGGTGCACGGGAGGCTGCGCAGGCATTGTTCGGCGGCGGCGGTTCATCCGAGAACATACCCACCTTTGAGGTTGACCCCACTCGGATTTCCAATGGTGTTCAACTCCTTGACATATTATTGGAATCAGGGTTCATTCCGTCAAGATCCGAAGGACGGCGTCTTATCGAACAGAACGGGCTGACGATGGGTGATGATAAAGTCACGGATCTGAATCAAGCCCTGACATTGGATGTGTTTGTTGATGGTAAAGTCCTGATCAAAAAAGGCAAGAAAACCTATCTGCAATTGGTCATCTGATAAAACTACACAAAAGGTCGAAAATGGTATTTGCTGGGATTGCCTTACAGGCTCACTTAAAGCCGTCTTGTAAGAATGTGGATAATCCGTGGTCTGCTCTAAAATGGTAAGGTCTTTATGGAATGTTCAGAATTTTCCGCGCTGATTGATAAAAGACACTGAATCGGATACAATGAGAAAAACAACTGAATAAGCATCGTATAAATTTGGAAATAGGGTCCAAAAGTTTCTACCGACTACCGTAAATA
>CAZEHS010000106.1:0-8697 GCA_964511875.1 uncultured Peptostreptococcaceae bacterium | reverse complement strand
GGATGAACATGAATATTGAAGACATTGGTGAGTATTTAAAGAGCCATAATATCAAGCCATCCTATCAACGGATCAAAATCTATGATTACCTTTACCATAATCGTACGCATCCGACCGTTGATGAGATTTACCAGGTTCTGGTCAAGGACATCCCAACCCTCTCCAAAACCACTGTCTATAACACCCTGAATCTGTTCGTCCAGGAATCCATCGCTTTGCTCCTCACTATCGAAGAGAACGAGACACGCTATGATGCGAACACAGGGATCCATGGGCACTTCAAGTGCGAAAAATGCGAACAGGTAACTGATTTTGATGCGGATATCTCATCATTGAGTACCAGTGTGCTTAATCATTATCAAATCCATGAGCAGCACCTTTATTTCAAAGGGATATGTGCGACCTGTCTGAAAAAAAAGAACTAGGGAGGCGACTATGACTAAAATGCTTGAGATTTACAAATGCGAAAAGTGTGGAAACATCGTTGAGATCTATCATGAAGCTGATGGCGACCTGGTGTGCTGTGGTGAAAACATGATGCTTTTAGAAGAAAAAACTGCAGACAAAACGACAGAGAAACATGTTCCCATTGTAGAAGCTGTTGATGGGGGATACAAAGTCACTGTCGGATCAACTCTTCACCCAATGCTGGAAACACACTATATCGAATGGATCCAGCTTGTAACGGAAAAACAGGTCCTCACTCAGTTCCTGAAGCCTGGAGATGAACCGATCGCAGTATTCAAAACTGCAGACAAGGTGCTGTACGCTCGGGAATACTGTAATATCCATAGTCTCTGGAAATCATAGGACGGGTGACAAAATGATGAACCGACGGGTAGAAGAAACCATTAACAAACAGATCAATGCAGAGCTTTACTCCGCTTATCTGTATGCTTCCATGGCTGCATATTTTCAGGCAAACGGTCTTCCGGGCTTTGCCAATTGGATGCGTGTGCAGTTCCAGGAAGAGCAGTTCCATGGTTTTAAATTTTTCGACTGGATAGTTGAGCGGGGCGGACGTGTGGCTCTGACAGCGATTGAAGGTCCTCAGACGGAATGGAAGGATGCGGTTGACGTATTCGAAGCGACTCTGAAGCATGAGCAGCAGGTAACAGAGATGATCAATAATCTTATGAGCGTAGCCATTGAAGAAAAAGACTATGCCAGTGTGAATTTCCTGCAATGGTTTGTCAATGAACAGGTCGAAGAAGAGGCCAATGCCACGAAGATCCTGGAAGAACTCCGGATGGTTTATGGAAACGGACATGGCATGCTGATGCTTGACCGCGAGCTGGGAGCACGGGTTTATACCCCTCCTGCTGCAGCTGCGGAGTGATAGCGAAAAAAACGAATAAATGATTCCGGGGGCCGTCGTGTCCCCGGTTTTATTGCACTCATTCCATTTTACTACTCGGAGGAAGATGTCATGTTCGCTTGGAAGGAAGAGTATTCAATTGGAAACAGCGTGATCGATGATCAGCATAAACGACTTTTTGAACTCGGAAGACAAATCCACGCTGTATTGAAACAAAAGCGCGGAATGGACAAATATGATGATCTGATGATTCTTATAAAAGAGCTTGCTGACTACACAATCTATCATTTCGATTTTGAAGAGGGTATGATGGAAGCTGTAGAGTATCCGGATCTGGAACGTCATCATGAGGAACACCGCATATTCAACGAGAAGCTGGATGAATTGGCAACTCAGGATGTGGACCAATTTCAGAATAAGGTGGCATTTGAAATGCTGGGTTTCGTGGCTGACTGGATCGAGGGGCATATCCTCAATACGGATTTCAAATACAAAGAATATTTGTGAAGAGAAGCCCCTGGGCTTCTCTTTTTTTAGGGGTTTGATATACAATCCCAGTAATTTGTTATAATAGAGGCAGACTATGACTGAAGAGGTGTGCCATGATACAGGAACAGAGATTACTGAACCGATTTATGGAATATGTGAAGATTGACAGTGAAACGAAATCAGAAGGCGTGTTTTCCTGTTTCCTGAGTGCTCAGCTGGAAGGGTTGGGGCTTAAGGTGACATTTGATAATGCAGGTGAATCCATCGGTTCGGACGGTAATAATCTTGTAGGTCGTCTTGAAGGAACCCTTCCAGGGGAGCCGATTATTTTTTGCGCCCATATGGATACAGTGGTGCCTGGTAAAGGAATTGCACCGAAGATACAGGGCGGAATCATCAGCAGTGCCGGAGACACAATACTGGGTGCTGATGATAAAGGCGGAATCTCAGCAATTGTTGAAGCCCTTCAAATGATCCGCGAGAGCGGTGAACCCCATCGCACCATAGAAGTGATCTTCACAATCGCGGAAGAGGGAGGCCTCAACGGGGCTAAGAACATGGATATGAGTATTGTCTCTGGATCCAGAGGATTCGTTCTGGACAGCGGCGGTTCTCCGGGACATATTGTTGTGAAAGCTCCCTACCAGGACAAGATCGAAGCCAGGATATTCGGTCGTCCGGCTCATGCGGGGATTTGCCCTGAGGAAGGCATCAGTGCGATTCAGGTAGTGGCCAGCGCGATTCAGAGCATGAATCTTCTTAGGATTGATGAGGAAACAACGGCCAATATCGGCATTATCCGCGGTGGCGACGCCACCAATATCGTGTGCCCGGAGGTTTGGATCAAAGCGGAAGCCCGCAGCCTTACAGAAGAAAAGCTTACCTCTCAGACCAACCATATGGTGAAGTGTGTAGAGGATGCCTGCAGCGATTATGGCGCCCGGTCCGCTATCAAGGTATCAAGGGAATATGGCGGATACTCTGTTGTAAAAGAGGATCCCCTGCTGATATTTACAGAGAAATGCATGACTGACATCGGCCTCAAGCCCTTCCGGGCTGCGTCAGGTGGAGGAAGCGACACCAATATCCTGAATAACAGAGGGCTCAAACTGCTGAATCTTGGAACCGGGATGTCAAAATCCCATACCCTGAATGAGTATGTCACCGTCAAGGATCTGACGGACCTGACCCGGCTGGTCCATCAACTTGCCCGGTCGTGGAATCTCTAGGAGGAACAACATGAACAGAGAGCAGGCGTTTGCACTTTTAAAGGAACATACGAAGTCGGATACTCTGATAAGGCACGCCCTTGCAGTAGAGGGCTCCATGCGCGGATATGCAGCCGAGCTGGGCGAGGATGTGGAGCTTTGGGGCCTGTGCGGTCTGCTCCATGACATCGATTTTGAAGAATCCCCACAAACCCATCCAATGAGCGCCGCGCCAGTTCTAAAAGAAGCCGGTTTCGACCAGGCGTTCATAAATGCGGTTCTGGCCCATGGAGATGATACCGGCATTCCCCGTGACACACCGATGGCTAAAGCGTTGTATGCGGTGGATGAACTCTCAAGCTTCATTGTCGCTGCAGTACTGGTTCGGCCAAACCGGTTTGAGGACCTTAAATTCAGTTCCATCCGAAAAAAAATGAAAGACAAGGCTTTCGCCCGTGCTGTCAGCCGTGAGGGCATCGAGGAAGGGGCTTCGCTGATGGCTGTGGAACTGGCTGTCCATGTTGACAGGGTCATCGGCTATCTGAGTCAGCACGAACAGTTCATCAGGCCTTTAGGGGCAAGTCTGATTGATTAGCTTGAATATTTCATAGCAAGGCTCTATAATAATACACGTTGGCATCATAAGTGCCAGGAAAATCTAAGAGAAGGAAGTGAAGGGATGGAACGTAATCGACAGGCGGAGACGCCGCTTTTCGACGCCATGGTGGCTTATCACCGCCGCAACGTCGTCCCGTTCGATGTACCTGGTCACAAGCACGGAATAGGACTTCCGGAGTACAGGGAGTATTTCGGCAGCACAATGCTGGAACTGGATGTAAACTCGATGAGATGTCTGGATAATCTATGCAATCCCATCAGTGTAATCAAAGAAGCGGAAGATCTGGCTGCTGAAGCTTATGGCGCAGACGGCGCCTTCTTCCTGGTAAATGGTACAACCATAGGTGTACAGACAATGATTCTCGCGGCTGTTAAACCAGGCGAGAAAATCATTCTGCCGCGGAATGCCCATAAATCAGCCGTGATGTCGCTGATCCTCAGCGGTGCACGTCCGGTATATATTCAGCCTGAGATTGATGAGGATCTGGGGATTGCCATGGGGGTCACGCTGGAGGCAGTCGCTCGGGCGATTGAACAGAACCCGGATGCAAAAGCTGTTTTCATAGTGAATCCGACCTACTATGGCGCGTCCAGTGATATCAAAACAATCGCTGCGATGGCTCATGCCCGGAACATGCTGGTTCTGGTGGATGAGGCCCACGGTGCCCACATGCGGTTCCACCCGGATCTTCCAGGATGCGCAATGAGTCAGGGTGCGGATCTGTGTGCTGTCAGCATGCATAAGACCGGAGGATCCCTTACCCAGAGCTCCATTCTCCTGTTGCGGGAGGAACGGATCACATACAAGGAAGTTAAAACGGCCATCAACCTGATGCAGACCACCAGCGCCTCCTATCTCTTGATGGGGAGTCTGGACGTTGCCCGGAAACAGATTGCCCTTCATGGAGAGGAAATCCTCGATAAGGTAATCAAGCTGTGCCGAGGTGCTCGTGAACGGCTGAATCAGATTGAAGGCATTTATGCATTCGGCAACGAACTCACTGGAAATCCAGGCGTTTACCGGTTCGATGAAACAAAACTGGGGATCAACGTACGGGGACTGGGACTTTCCGGTTTTGAAGTGTATGATCTCCTGGTAGATGAATATAATATCCAGATGGAACTGGGCGATATGTATAACGTCCTTGCCATCGTAAGCGTCGGCGATACTGAGGAATCCATCACCAAGCTGTGTGACGCGGTGATTGACCTGGCCGAAAAACACCGTAAACCGGAACCGTTGAAGCTCAAGACCAACATCCTTTATAATCCAGCCCTGATCATGACCCCTCGCGAAGCACATTACAGCCCCAAGCATGTAATGCCTCTTGAGAATGTCGTGGGTGAGATCAGTGGAGAATCCATCATGACCTATCCCCCTGGAATTCCTCTGATCACTCCGGGCGAAAAATTCTCTCAGGAGATGGTTGATTATATCCAGTGGCTCAAGGATGAAGACAGCCAGCTCCAGGGAGCTGAGGACCATGAGCTCAATTATGTGAAGGTAGTCGGAGACAGATAGTCATAGATACATCAAACACCCTCTGGATTGTGAATATCCAGAGGGTGTTCATATTGCCGAGGTTTGGAGCTCAATCACCCTCCGGGGCGCCTTCCCGCATTGCAAAGTCTATACGTCTTTTAACAGCCGTGCAGGAATTTACAATCGAATGAAGAATAAAGAAACTATAGTCATGCACTGACAGGAGGATCCTATGGATTATAATGAGAAATTGAAAGAAGCGATGTCATTGGTTGGAAACAGACAATTCGAAGATGCTGTTGAATCTTACAAGGCCATCATGGCGGAGACGGAAGGTACAGACATATACTTCTGGGCCCTCAAGCATTTCGGAGACCTTGTCGGGTATGTGGGCTACAAGGACTACTTCCAGTCCATCGATATCTACCAGAAAATCATAACGGAATATGAAGGCGAAGACGATGCCCTTTATGAACTAACCCAGCTTGACGTTGCCAGGGCATATCTGGAGATGGGTCTGGAGATGATCGGCAATTTTGAAAGCACGATTCAGATTTTCGAACCCCAGCATGAAACCATGATCGCCTATCAAAAAGAACTGATCGCACGCCGCAATCAGTTCATCGAATCAGAAGCTGAGACGATTTTTAAAAACCGTCTGTAACCCTTGCCGCATCAATCCCTTTGTTTGCCAGACCGTCTGCCAGATGGTTCATGCGGACGATGGCATTGAAATCATCCGGAGAAATTTTCAGCTTGTTCTTCTCGTTGAATTTTGTATACCATTTGTGGATATCAGCGGTTTTTGAAAGGTCCAGGTGCCCCTTGATGCTGTAGAAGGCTACCTTGGGGAAGGAATCGATCAGCAGCAGGAGCTCCTGCCATAGATCCATGTTTTCAACAGGTTCCTTTTTAGAATTCATCCATCCGTTCACCCGCCACTTCCGGTGCCATCCCTGCTGAAAGCAGTTGACGACATATGCGCTGTCCGAATAGATTTCAAGGGAAATATCTTTTGTCTTTAGGGCTTTCAGTGCTTCGATCAGGGCGGTCATTTCCATCCTGTTGTTGGTGGTGTTTCTCGTACCACCGAAAAGTTCCTTGGTAGTGCCTTGATATTCCAGCACAGCTCCCCAGCCGCCGACATTCTCAACGTTCTGATTGCCGGCACAAGCGCCATCCGTGTGGATTCTGATTGTCTTCATAGGATTCACCTCAACCCATTCTAACATGAAGTGAACCTTTGCTTCAAATGGGGTTTGGTTTCTGTTACAATGATTTAAATAGTGGAGGTAACTCATGGAAGTGAAAATGGACCGCTTTGATTATATGATTCTGGAGGAGCTCCAGGATAATGCGAAAATGAGCATTGCCGAACTGGGAAGGGTGATCGGACTGTCCACAACAGCGACCAAGGAGCGTGTCAAAAAGCTGGAGATGGATGGGGTCATCGTAGGTTATCAAACCTTGATAAATCCCAAAAAAGTGAATAAAGGGATTACGGCCTTCATTACTGTGCCGGTGGGTGACATCAGCGTACGTGAGATGGGAGAAATGCTGGTGAAGCTTCCGGATGTCATGGAGTGTCATAAAGTCACAGGCAATACCTGTTTTCTTGTGAAAGTCAGATCACGTAATCCGGAAGAACTTGAAAAACTCATCGATACAATCAATCAGATTTCAAAGAACACATATACGTATATGGTTTTATCTACAAACAAGGAAACAGTGAAACTGAATCTTGATGAAATAACGATATCTGATTGATGCAAAAAATAGCCGCGCCCGGCAGGTTATGAATTCGCTGGGGTATGCGAACCTGTCCGGGTGCGGCATCGAAGGTATTAAGGAATATCAGACGCACAGATTGTTTTCAACATGGTGCAGTACCTGTTCAGGAGTCAGTCCGGTGGCATTGATTACCAGCATTTCGCTTCCGTCTGCATCCTTAATCATGCACTGGGCGGTTTCCATTTCCTCATAAGCAGAGTCGACTCCGCTTACGACCACGATATCGGCAGAATGTCCGACTTCGTGGTAAGGAACGATGTTATACCCTTTCTCTTTCAGCAGTGTCTTAATGGGATCAAGTCCGTCCTGTATTGCGATAGTATGTGTTTTCATTGAAATCCCCTCCTTTTACTGTTTACTCCTTGATACCCCGGAGATATGCCCCTTCAAACAAAAATTCGAAACAAGATTTTCAGCCGCGTATGTGTCATACGCGGCTGATTTTTTTCAATCGCTTGATAACCCACACGAATATCGGAATAGTCACAGCTTGTTCACTGATAATGTGGATAACATGTGGACAGTGTGGGGAACTCCGAACGCATGTTTCGGATTGCAATTCTTGAGAGGGTAAGATTGACGTCGGTCTGTGGATAACTTGGGGACAATGTGGGTAAAACCGTTAAGATCATGTTAAGAAGCTGGGGGTGAGCATGAAATCGAAATCTAATGATCTTTGCCACGGATAACACGGATGGATCGGATAAGTCATATAAGCCAGCTGGTATGCTCGATAAATTAAAATGCGTAAGGCCGGCAATTGCGGGTATAATGCTCTCATCATCATAACGGGAGATAAAACTATGCTGCCTAATGGAACAAATATCCGTATTGAGGAAGGCCTGCTGTATTGGGAAAACCACACGGACCTGCTCACTGCGAAAGAAGCTCAGATCATTACAAACGAAATCAGACATCTTGTGGAACGATCATCCCTTAAGGGTTTGGTTGTAGATAATCGGAAACTGGCAAAAGCCTGGTCGCCGGAGGTTGATCGCGTCTGGATCGATCTCATGGCATTTCTTCCGAAGCACGATTTGAAGACTGCAACGGTGTGCCAAAGCGTAATCAACAAACTGCAGTTCAATTATCTATCGTCACAGGCCGGTACAGCAGATACGGTTAAAGCCTTTGTGGATGAGGAACGGGATGCTCTATGCTCATTTCTGCAGGTGCAGGAGGTCAGGCTATAGCTCGGCGCAGTCGAAGATGATAAACATCACTATAAGGAGCGCCTATGCTATTACTTAATGGTTACGGAGTCCTGGTGGGTGTAATGAGCCTGTCGGGATTTGTTCTGATGGGCTTGGACAAGCTTTTTGCAAAAGGGAACAGGCGGCGTATCCCAGAGAAGACTCTACTTCTTGTCGGAGCTTTTGGGGGAGCCGCCGGTGAATGGCTAGCCATGGTCCTGTTTCGCCATAAGACGAAGCACCGCATGTTTTCCTTGGGGCTGCCTCTGCTCACAATTGTGCATGCCGCGATCCTTCTGCTTATCCTTTTAGGGGGATCCAAGAGTTTTGAATGATACGAGTAACAAGAATGTCCTGCCGGGTCGACCGACAGGACATTCTTATTTCAATTTCATGAAAACGGATATTTCATCCTGGATCACATCCAGCGCATCGTTCCAGAATGCTGGGACCGTGATGTCCATGCCGGCTGATGCCGCGACTGCTTCCACTGAAAGCTTGCCTGTAGCTCTGAGCAGAGACTGATAGTTCGGGATGAATTCAGGACCATCCTGTAAACATCTGCCGTAGAGTCCTGTCGAGAAGACCAGCCCGACA
>CAZEHS010000105.1:0-9066 GCA_964511875.1 uncultured Peptostreptococcaceae bacterium | reverse complement strand
TGCTCGTCACCCGGCCCTCCGAGGTGAAACGGCGTCCTGGTATCCTGGCTCCAGCTTCATCCTAATGCCTGCCCTTCCCATGACCGAGGTCACAGTGGTTATGCAGGGTTCGTCGCTGTTACAGTAGCGGGGGCTGCTGAGGCATTTCACCTCATTCCCAGTACGAGTTTTTAGTTTGTCTTTATTTTACCACGTTCAGGACCATTGTCAAACAAGACCATAACCATTATTTCACTAGTTGTCGTCAAAATGCAGGTTTCTATCCTTGGCATAGAAAGAACCGGTAGTTGCTTCCTTCACACTTTTCTGCATGTTCTTTATTTCCAGGATTGTCTTGGGATACAGGGACTGAAGGACTCTCACTTCACCTTCGCCTTTGGTTTTCAAGACTTCCTGAAGCTCTCCGATGCGGACATTCAATGCCACCGCTTCCTCCAGAATTCCTTCATACTGACGATAAAGCATTTTATAGGCAGCAATCGCCTTTTCATCAAGTCGGGTCAGATTGTCTTCAAGTATCTCCAGCTGGCCCTTGATTGCTTCCGCTTCCATAATCAGTTCCTTATATCGGACAAGTACGCCATCCAGCTCTTCCTTAACATTCAAGCGTTCAAATCCCCTGACATTCACAACTGTGCGTTTTTCGAATCTATTTCCGATACTTCCTGATATCACCTGATGCTCTGCATGTATTTCGCCGCCGATAAGCTTGCCTACCTTCGTGTTTGCGTAGATCTTCTTGGATTTAAGTATGCTATCCAATGCATACAGGCCCACATCAATACACTCACCTGCAGTAAGTCTCGCCTCATTGGAAAATTTCACATAAATGTTTTTTGCGGCTGCTATTTCTGCAGTTCCCTTTCCGTTTACTCCACCCTTAACCAGAATGCTTCCGTTCCGAGACTCAATCCGGCCGACTGCACCGATTCCCATCTCCCCATTAATTGTGATATCCCGTTCAGCGATAACGACAAAACCATCCTCAACGGTTCCTTCTATGGTGATGAATCCGTCAAAATTGATATTGCCGGTCGAATAATCCACGTTGCCTCCGATAATCAGATGATTATCAACCGTCACTTTGCCATCCCTGTAGCAGACCGCTCCGTTCGTCCTTGCTTTCAGGATTACCCTATCTCCCTCATCCACCTCTTCAACGGTCCTTGAATCATATTTCAGGTTTTTATCTCGGCCGTCCTTGGGTGTCAGGGGTTTGCCATTAACCGTTATTCCGGCTTTGCCTTGCGTCGGTGGTATTTTTTCTCCAAGCCAATCGCCTTTCATAACCTGGTCGATCAGATTCAGTTCATAATGATTCACTGATCCATCTGTCTTTATAACCGGTTTCTTTTCCTCCAACAGATAATACCGGACTTGTGCATCAACACCGTGAACTGCAGGAATTCCCTCAGCCACAAGCGTTCTAAGGCCGGGTCCGATATCCATCGTGAATACCTCCCGACGAATCCCGTTGCGGATTTCATTAGCATTGAGCAGTGCAACGATTTCACTTCCCAGGCGGTCCCTTTCGGTATTGATTTCGTCAGAGGTCATGTTCAGCCTGACGTAAGCAGCCATCTCATCCTTGCTTAATTCAAACTCGATCTTATCGCGCGAGATGCCGAACATAACAGGCTTATTTTCTGCAGCCTGCAATGCTTTGGATAGAGCACCATAACCTGTCAGTTTCACCCGCGGAAACATATCGAACATTTTAGAAAATTCCTTGATTTCAAATCCTGGCTGAATGACTGTGATGTTAACATTTGCCTGATCAACACTGATTATGAAAAAATCATTGATGAAAATATCCACTGCATTACCTCCGGATACCTGCAAATACAGAATTTTCTAACCTGTCTGACAATTCAACATAAAAGAATTCTACAAAAAAAGAAAGAATCCTTTATAAAAAGAATTCTTTCCCGATTTTATTGATTTTTTTTCAGTACCCGCTTTGTTTCGTCTGCTCTCCTGTAACAATGGCAACGGATGCACTGGCTCCAATCCGTGTTGCCCCAGCTTCAACAAGTGCAAGTGCCGTCTCCCTGTCTCTTACGCCGCCGGAAGCCTTGACACCGATGTCAGGACCTACTGTTCTGCGCATGAGTCGGATATCATCGACAGTTGCCCCGCCTGTGCTGAATCCAGTAGATGTCTTCACAAAATCAGCACCCGCCTTGACCGCAAGCTCACAGGCAACGACCTTTTCATCATCATTAAGCAGGCACGTCTCGATGATTACCTTAAGTAAAGCCTTTCCGGCACAGACTTCAGCAACCCCTCGGATATCGGATTCGACAACGTCCAGGTCACCGTTCTTCAGTGCGGAGACATTGATGACCATATCGATCTCGTCTGCGCCGTCAGCAATCGACTGCTTCGCTTCAAGTGCCTTTATCACGGAAGTGTTTGCCCCCAGTGGGAATCCGATAACGCTGCATACTTTAACTTCTGTTCCGTTCAATTCTGAATTCACCAAGGGAACATAATAAGGATTCACACAAACTGAAAAGAATCCATTGTCACGGGCTTCCTTACAGACTTTAAGCACGGCATCCCTGGGGGTGTCAGCTTTGAGGACTGTATGGTCTATATATTTTGCCAGATTCATGCTCCACCTACTTTACTAGTTCTACCAATGTTCCGTTTTTCAGTCCTGCTGCGTTTCCTTCCTCAACATCCACATGAAACTCCAGCGCATATGTCTCATGGACACGGCACAGTACATTGTTGAAAATGAGACCTCTTGGCCCTTCCGTTTTGATCGAGATGATCTCCTTATCCTCAACGCCGAATGCATCACCGTCAGTCGTGTGCATGTGCACGTGTCGAGCTGCCGCGATAATTCCTTCAGTGATTACCACTTCACCCTTCGGTCCTACCAGTTTAGCGCCTGGGCTGCCTTTGATATCGCCCGAATTCCGAACCGGTGGATTAACTCCGAGGACAAAACCGTCTGCCAAAGAAATCTCGATCTGAGTACCGCCACGGGCAGGGCCCAGTACGCGCATGGAAAGAGTCCCTTTAGGGCCGACAACTTCGATTTTCTCATCTGCGGCATATTGGCCAGGCTGGGAAAGATCCTTGAAAATGTTCAATTGGTGGCCTGCGCCGAACAGTACGTCAATGTGGTCCTTGCTGAGGTGGACGTGGCGATTTGAGAGTCCGACAGGTATAAGTTTCTTGCTCATGAATGGGTTCCTCCCTGATTTGTGTATACAGAATACTTTAATTCAATTATATTCCCTGTCGGGGAAATGTCAAACACCAACCGCAAAAACTAAAAAAAACAGCCATGGGATGCAAGTGTACCATCACCAAGGCTGCTATGATATGGATAGTTTTAACAGAAAATCACTCAGGCAAGACAGCCAATGCCTGCTCAGCCATCTCTGCGGCCTGCTTGTGTGCCGCTTCGAAATCTTCAGGTTTTGCAACGTCCGTTCTGTCGATGCATAACAGATCCTTGAAAACAATATCCTGAGCCTTGAAGAAGAAATCCGCCACACGCCTGGCTCCGTAAAGAGTCTCAGGTGTCTGCCTTATCCCCGCACTCATCAATAGGAATCCCAATCGTCCGGATTTTATCTTCGGCCACTTCAGGACGAATTTTCTTGCCCAGTACACCTGGCACCGGTCAATCAGAATCTTGAGACTGCCGGATACCGAGTTGAAATATATAGGCGAGACAAGGACCACCCAGTCTGCCTGATCCAGAGCATCATACACGATGGACATGTCATCCTTCAGTATGCACGCACCGGCTTCCTGACAGGCTTCACAGCCAGTACAGGGTTTAATGTTCAGTTCCGATACACGGATTTTGACGATCTTGCACCCGCGCTGCTCCAAGGGGGCTATGAAGTGATCCGCCAGGGTCTCTGAATTCATTCCTTTCCGCGGCGATCCCAGCAGAACTAAAATCTGAGGCTTTGGATTCATCAGGTATACACTTCCTCCTTCAGGCTGGCGATGTAGGGAAGATTCCTGTATTTTTCGGCAAAATCAATTCCATAACCCACGATGAACACATCTGGGATATCGAATCCTTTATAGTCGATTTTGATGTTTGTCTTGCGCCGGTCCGGTTTGTCAAGGAGTGCGCAGATCTTCAAGGACTTAGGGCCTCTGGAGGTCAGATTCTCTGCCAGATATTTAAGTGTGAGTCCCGAATCAACGATATCCTCCACAATAAGTACATTTCGGTCTTCAATCTCACAATCCAGATCCTTATTGATTTTAACCACGCCAGAGCTCTCGGTGCTATGTCCGTAGCTGGATACCGCCATGAAATCAATTTGAATAGGCAGATCGATCTTGCGGATCAAGTCCCCCATAAAAACGTTGGCGCCTTTGAGAATACCGATAACGAGCAAGTCTTCACCGTGATAGTCACTGGCGATCTGCTGCCCAAGTTCCTTGACCTTCTTTGCCAGGGTCACCTCATCAAATAACACATCTTTGACATCTCTGATCATTGCTTTAGTCCCCCTATTATTTCATCATTTTCTTTATCATTTCAAAAAGAGTGTTGGGCATCCCCAGGAATCGAATATCCAGACGGTACATATATCCCTGCTTCTGAATGCACAATATCTCCCCCATCAGCTTATCGAATGGAATCCCGTCAAGCTTGATGTCATACAGTAGTATGTCCCCAATCTCGAACTCATGGTCTGAGATAGCTGCCATGCCCAGTACGGAAAGTCCAAGCATGATTATTTCAACCGAACGGTCCGGTTTGACCAGCTGACCCTTATGATAATAATTCGTACAACTGATTCTTTCAAGATAATTATATTCAAGAACATCCAGTGAACATTGCATCCCATCACCACCCTTCATATCATTTTCGAGCCCTCATCAAATAGTATATCACCACCATGCAGACTTATTCATTCATACCCAAAGAAACAGCAATCCAACGATTTCATAAATTCATGCAAAACAGGCCGGATCCAATGGAAACCGGCCTGTTTCGTCCAAGCATTATTTGAATTTTTCATCTGATTCTTTAAACTCAGTGGTGGTGGCCCATTTTTCTGCCTTGATACATTTGGTATATAACTGCACATACTGCAATTGCAAGTAGAACGTGAATATAACCGCCAACCGTATAAGAAGTAACCATACCTAGAAGCCAGAGTACTGCAAGTACTGCTGCAATTGTGTACAACACTGTCCTCGCTCTCCTTTGTCGGATTTACAATAGTTTAGCCAATGACTATAAATAACAATCGAATGATTTTATCACAATGCCCGTTTCTACATTTTACGATTTTTTGATTTTTTTCGAAAATCGTTTGATCGACCTGTTGATGCCCTGCCTCATATCCCTGTAACCATGTTTTGCTTCTCTCTTGATATCATCCGTTTTTTCCTGAATATCCTTCATTGTTTCACGTGCCTCTTTGGATGCACGTTCAGTTGTATCCTTGATGTCCTCTCTGGTTCTTTCAGTACGATGGGTCAGATTGTGAACTGCTCCCCTTATGCTGTCAGCAGCTCTACCGACTTCTCTTCTCAGAGTTCCTCTTTGCATCTTCTAACCCTCCCTATACGTTGTCAAGCCCATGTTTGCATGATAGGGAATCTATTAAATTGCAAGTGACAGCATGATGATTATCAGCGAATGAGTCAGTCGATTATTCAGAATTTTACATGTCAATCACTCCCGTTCTCAACTGTTCACATGTAATTTATCCACTTCATATTTACCCATTTTTCATTGATTCATAACAAATTTATTTCACTCATCAAATTTTCACCGGTCACATTAACCATTCTATACGTATGCACTTCATGGTATAATTATGCATACGGACTGTGCCGATGAACGACCCGGCATCATAAGAACATGAAAAGCAGTGATCCTGAGGTGATCGTATGAATCCGAAAATTTTAGAAATTCAATTGACGCCATCATGTAATTTCAAATGTGTTTACTGTGGAAATTCCCCTGAACTTGTAAACGGAGAAAACCTGAAAAAAGAATATGCGATAAAAGCGATTGAGGAACTTAATCCGGAAACCATATTGTTCACCGGCGGAGAAGTCTATTATGCATGGAATACCCTTATGGAAATTCTCGATGAGCTGAAGCATAAGGATTTTAAATATATATTGAGTTCGAATTTGTCACTCATAAGCACAAATGAGCTCAAATTGTTAATTGACGAATATGGCTTTAACACCTTTCATAGCTCATTTAATGATCTAACCGAAAGTATGACAAAGGATATCAGGGGAGTTTATTCCAATCTACGTGCCCGAATAATTGAAAATATAAAATACCTGACCTCCAGGAACGTAATCGTGAAAATAGAAACCATACTGATACCTCACAATATCGAACACTTGAGTGAAATCAACGAATTCTTATCAGATTTGGGTGTTAAATATCACAAACTGGAGTATCTGATTCCCGTTGGCTATGCAGATGATGACTTGCTCCTGTCCCCGGAATACATCACTGATAAGGTATATGAGTTTTATACAAATAAGAAAAACGACACAATCATTGAACTGACTTGCTTCTGCATATCTCCATGCATGGAATTCACAAAGAGGCTGTTTGATATACATCAAAAGGACCTTGTTTTCAACAAGTGCATCGACGGCAGAGAAAGCTGCTACCTGTTATCAGATGGAACATTCGTACCCTGCTTCCTATTTCCTGAAAAAGAATCCGATATTAATGTCAAGACAAATGACCTTCTTAATGAATGGGAAAACAATAGGATTTTCAAAGGGTTCCGGCAAGGCAATGAGGAATGTAATGACTGTGAACACTATTATCATAATGACATCGACGCCTTAAAGGTTTGTAACAATGGCTGTGCAACGTATAATTATATTAAGAACAGGAATTTCATCAGTAAGACAACTGGATGAAATGAACGCCAGCAACCCGAATAAACTTGGATTGCTGGCGTCTTTGATTTTTTTTGAATATACTGTTATGCGCTTACATCGGAGTCTTCTGAAAGTTCAAACTCCAAGTGATGCCATACCGATCTGTAAGCGAACCGAAGAGCGCACCCCAGAAGGTATCCTCTAATTTCATTCTGACTTGGCCGCCTTCAATCAGGTGGTCAAATATCCAACGGATTTCCTCTTCACTGTCACAGTTCAGATTAATCTGCAGGTTATCCCCTGCTTCAACTTTTTCGCTACCGGCGTCACTGATATAAAATGTGCTCCCGTTTGCTTTCAACTCAGCATGCATGATCAAATTCTCATATTCTTTCGGGATCTCCGTACCAGGTTGTTCCTTGTACCGCATGATTGAAGGATCTTGCGCTTTTAATGCCTTCTGGTAGAAAAAAATCGCCTCTTCTGCATTTCCGTTGAAATAAAGATAAGGTACTACTTGCATGGTACACCTCCATCAATCCGTAATATTCTCTGATTACGTCATGCTGCATGGAATATATACCACTTCGGCCGTTTTTTAAACCTCTAAGTCCTAAATTTTACAGGTATCTCTTCGAACACTTCCACACCGAAAGCATCTACCCTGCATTTAAGGGCTTGAACATCTACACCCTTTGTAACAGCTTCCGATAATGTTCTGGAAAATATCGGATCCGTCTCGTAATTAGGAGTGAATCCGTTTGAATTTTCCACCTGAACTATAAAAAGAATCTTGGCCTTATAACCGTCTTCAACTGCATCCATCAATTCATTGATATGTTTTGTTCCTCTTTCAGTCGGCGCATCCGGAAAATACGTCCACTGGTCCTTTTCTAGAGTCACACCCTTCACTTCAATGAAACAGCCTTTTTCCTCATCATGATCTGACAGATATATATCAAACCTTGAATTTCTGAATTTTACCTCAGGCCTTATTCGTGGGTACGCTCCAGTTCCTTTAACGAACCCATTCCTGATAGCCTCTGCTGCCAGCTTGTTAGGAAGCTGCGAATCGATTGATATCCAGTTTCCGCCCTTCCTGATAAGCCTCAGTTCATAATTTGTCTTTCTTGAAGGACTATCGTGATAACTGACCCCTACCTCCACGCCCTCGATGCAGAGTTCCTTCATTCTCCCTGTGTTTGGCACGTGGGCAATTATTTCACTGCCGTTTAATAGTATATGGGCGATGAATCGATTGGGCCGCTTGATGAATCTGCCTACCAATATTTCATAATCGAACTTCATTTTTCCTCCCACTTGTTATTTGAATTTCTCTTTTTGTTCGTATTATTTCTGTTTGAAGCCTCTGATGGCGACGTGCTTTTCTTGGCTATTTGACTGGTCATCTTACTTTTGTCAGTTTTGCTTTGGTTATCGGCATGGACTTGAAGCGGTTCGGATACTCTTATTCTATCAATTTTCATGCCAATGAATGCTTCCACATCGGCAAGCCGTTTTTCGTCTTTCATGGTCAGTATGGTATAGGCAACACCTACATTACCGGCTCTTCCAGTGCGTCCAATTCGATGGACATAATTTTCGATATCATCAGGCAGGTTATAGTTGAAGACGTGACTGATGCCATCGATATCAAGCCCTCTAGCGGCAACATCAGTGGCCACCAGATAATTGATTTCATTATCCCTGAACTTCGCCATCACATCTTCCCTTTTAGCCTGGGTAAGACCCCCATGAATGGCTTCTACTTTGTAACCCGCTGATAACATCGCTTCATAGAGCGTATCCGTGCCAACTCTTGACCTGCAGAAAACAATCGAATTCTGTGGATTGTCCCTCTTCAGTATCCTCATGAAGTCATCCAGCTTCTTACGGCCAGAGGTCTCCACCACCAATTGGGTTATGTTATCAAGGGTGATCTGTTTCTTTGGCGCTTTCACAAACACTGGATCGACGAGGTATTTATCAGTGAACAGATCGATATTCTGGCTAATCGTCGCTGAAAAACATAAGGTCTGCCTTTCGCTTGGCAGTTGTTCAATAATCATACCCACTTGTTCCATAAAACCAATGTTAAACATCTGATCAGCTTCATCCACAACCAAAGTGCTTAAATGACTTAGATCTATAGAGCCTCTTCTGAGATGATCCAAAATCCTGCCCGGGGTTCCTATCACCAGTTGG
>CAZEHS010000104.1:0-9132 GCA_964511875.1 uncultured Peptostreptococcaceae bacterium | reverse complement strand
TGTAAAGCTCTAATAAAGCGATACAAACTAAACGGAAGGTTAACCCCTTCCGTTTCCTGTTTTTTGAATCAAGAAGGGGGCTCTGCTAACTGCAGAGCCCCCTTCTTGGATAATTGTACATTTAATTGACCTCGCTCAACCTTCCTCTGGGAGGAAGGTGTCAGCAAGCTGACGGAAGGAGTCCCAGCGGGCTTACACTCCGTGTCTCCCCCTGTCACTTCGTGACATCCCCCTCCCAGAGGGAGATTGAGAATTCCGAGCTCTATGCCTTATATTTTTCCCAGTTCCTCATCCGTCAGCTCACGGTACTCACCAGGCTCAAGCTCCGGATCAAGCTTCATATCACCCATGTTCATCCGCTTAAGATAGACCACTTCGCATCCGACATAGTGCATCATCCTTTTCACCTGATGGAAACGTCCTTCATAGATGGTCAGCAGCACTTCCCGCCAATCCCCATCAATGCTCTCTACCTGCGCCGGTCTTGTAACGAAGCCTTCTTCCAGCGGAATGCCTTGTTTAAGCTGTTCGACGGCGTCAGAAGTCAGTGCGTGGTCCAGGATGACCCTGTATGTCTTTGGGACTTTCTTCTTGGGTGCCAGGAGCCGATGAGCCAGATCACCGTCATTGGTCAGGAGAAGCAGCCCTTCCGTGTCCTTATCCAGCCTGCCGACAGGAAACAACGCCATCCCGCTGTAAGGAGGATCAAGCAGGTCCAAAACCGTATTATCCCGTGAATCCTCCGTTGCGCTGACTACTCCTGCAGGTTTATTCATCATAAGACACACAGTTTCCTTATAGACCACGGGTATCCCCACCCAGGTCACCTGGTCTTTTTCCGTATCGATCTGAATCCCAGGGTCCTTGACAACCTGACCGTTTACAGAGGCAAACCGCTTTTTCACGCCCAGCTTGATTTCACTCCGTGATCCATGCCCCATATTTGAAAGCAGTTTATCCAATCGCATTTTCCCCATGATTTTTCTCCTTAATCCAGTCGCCGCCAGGCTGCAGGATAATGATTTTTCAAGAAACCGTCGACACCCTTAGCCCATCCCAGCGGAAATCCGCTGACGGTGATCAGGATCCAACCTTTCGGCGAATCCAGATGGAGGGTTTCTCCTTTGATGTACCGGATCAGGTTCGGATCCTCCGGCTCAAAATCCAGACATGGATCAAATCCGCCGGCTGAAAGTCCCATTGCCAGAGCTGAAGAAGGTTCGAACCTGCCTTTCCTTATATCTCCGATGTACCAGCCCTCTCTGACAACCCTCAGCCCTGAGAAATCAAATGTGTGATTGGGAACAAGCATCAGTCGTTCACCCACTGTGCGGTAAGTCCCCTTCCCCTGCCAGTTCGGAAGGTGGCGTTCAATGAACTCCTTGAATTCCGGCGGTGCTTCCGGATGTGTCACGGGGATGGATTCTTTATCTTCACTGTACGTTTCTTTTTTTATCCGGGCCAGAAAGTGCCCTTCCCCATCGGCTTTATGAGGCCAAAGTCTGTAGAGAGCCTCCGCAGTCTCACCCTCAGAGCCGTCGAATCCGAATGTCGTACCAGGACAGGAGCCGGGATTCTGCTGGAATTCCGGATGCTCTTTCAGGAATTCATAGATGACGTCTTCATTTTCATGCCTATTGAAGGTACAGGTTGAATATACCAGGTGTCCCCCGACCGCCAGAAAGTCCCCGGCCGCTTCTATCAACGGTTTCTGCAGAGCATGGTATTCATCCTGTTTGGATGGATCCCAACCCTTGGCACCGCTCTGGTTCTTACGGAACATCCCCTCTCCTGAGCAGGGGGCATCCACCAGTACCCTGTCAAACTTGCCTGCAAACCGCTTCACTAGCTTCGGCGGATCCTCACACAGGATGATGGCGTTTTTAATGCCGTTGATCTCTACATTACGAAGCAGGGCCTTCGCCCGTGTGGCGCTGATATCATTTGTGACAAGGAGCCCGCTGTTCTGAAGAGCAGCAGCTATCTGACAGGTTTTGCCTCCTGGAGCCGCGCAGGTGTCCAGCACCGTCTCACCCGGCCGAGGATCCAACAGAGATACCGGAGACATGGCTGAGGGTTCCTGAATATAATAAAGTCCTGCGTGGTAAAAGGGATGTTTTGCAGGACGGTCGGCGTCATCATAATAAAACCCTTCCGCAGCCCATGGTATCGGGCGCAGCTTGAAGGGCGCCAACTCATGGAACCGCTCCACTGATATTTTAAGAGTGTTGATTCTGAGCCCGCTGAATGAGTTATGGTCCATGCTTTCCCTGAATGCCGGATAGTCGGCGCCCAATAGATCAGCCATGCGTTCTTCAAATATAACAGGCAATTTCATGGTCTAAACCTCTCTTTTGTGTATTATTTCAATTTTAACGTTTAAATTTGTATGAATTGAGTATGAATATATGGGAGTGAACAGTGGTGATGTGCTGTTACTTGTTCTATAATAACATATAGGGTTTGGAACTGTCATATCACAATAACATGACTATAGGAGGAAACAGAATGCCATTAGTAACAACAACCGAAATGTTCCGCAAAGCTTATGAGGGCGGTTATGCCGTCGGCGCTTTCAACGTGAACAACATGGAAATCATCCAAGGGATTGTCGAAGCTGCACAAGAGGTGAATTCCCCTCTGATTCTACAGGTATCCGCCGGTGCCCGAAAGTATGCCAGTTCCGTATACCTCCGCAAGCTAGTCGAAGCAGCTGTTGAGACAAGTGGTCTGGATATCGCTCTTCACCTGGATCACGGTGACAGTTTTGAACTTTGCAAACAGTGTATCGATGACGGCTTCACTTCTGTCATGATCGATGCTTCCCATCACCCTTTCGAAGAAAACATTGCCATTACGAAACAGGTTGTTGAATACGCCCACGCCAGAGGCGTTGTTGTTGAAGCAGAGCTGGGCCGTCTGGCCGGCGTTGAAGATGCCGTTAACGTCAGCGCTGCCGATGCAAGCTATACTGATCCGGCACAGGCTGTTGAATTCGTAAAGCGCACAGGGGTTGATTCCCTTGCTATAGCTATCGGCACCTCCCACGGTGCTTACAAATTCAAAGGTGAGCCGAATCTTGATTTCGAGCGTCTAAAGAAAATCACTGAGCTGCTCCCCAACTATCCGCTGGTACTCCACGGCGCTTCCACAGTGCTTCCTGAATTCGTAGCCCGATGCAACCAATACGGCGGAAACATTCCAGGGGCTCAGGGCGTTCCCGAGGACATGCTGCGGGAAGCGGCAAAATACGGGGTTTGCAAAATCAATATCGATACAGACCTTCGTCTTGCCATGACTGCTGAGATTCGACGGGTTTTCGTTGAGAATCCCGGCGAGTTTGACCCACGTAAATACCTGGGGCCTGCACGCAGCGCAATCAAAGAAATGGTGAAGCACAAAATCGTAGATGTTCTTGGATGCAATCAAAAATAACAGTTTTGAATAAAACAGGCAGATCCGTTAATCTTACGGATCTGCCTGTTTTATTCCGTGTCTTTCGAATCATGCTCTTTGACCCTCAGAACTTTCGATACGATCAGCAGGACCACCCCTGTACCGAACCCGAAGGCCCCCAAAAAGAATTTACCCATGAGCGGGATGGGAAGTCCGCCGCCGAAGAAAAAACCTGTCAGGCTGACAGCAAGGGTGCCAAGAGCTGCCCATCTGATAACTGTGCTGTTCAACGCATTTCTCCGCTGAGTCCATTCAACTTCTTCAATATCGTGCTGCAGGAGGTAAGCTCACGACGGATCCGTTCTTTCTCCAATCTGACTTCATGCATGAGTCCCTCATTCACCTTAAGATGAGTCTGAACCTGATTCAGTTCAGCCAGTTTTTCTTCCAGCTTTCTTTGATATGCCCCCATCGCATTGCTCAGGGTATCCATTTCCTGCGAATCAAGTATGTTGTTTACACGCTCCATAGCCATCCCTCTCAACTTTAATTATACCTCCAGTCTAACTCAGAGACCCTTGATCTGTCCAGTATACTGAAGTGAAAGGGTAACTGGTGACTATCCATCAAAGTAAAAGGCAGGTCCCATATCAGGACCTGCCTTCTCATTCATCACGCTTCGATTCCTATATCCGATAAGCCTTCAGCGACATAGCCCTTGATCCAGATAAGCACTTCCACTTCGTCCAGCGGCACATCACCCAAAGCTTCACGGAACTCTCTGGTATCCATAGCAAACACTTTCTCATCAAGGCTGTGCCGGTACAATAGGTCACCCTTTGGATTGGCCATTACCATCGCCATGATGGTATCGGCCATATTTCCTAATGGAACGCGATCTATGTGGCTTCGCTTGAACAATGCCTCAAGAGTTGTCCCGACTCCGGGTGCCGAAGTCAGTTTAAAAGACCCTTCACATTGTTCTGCATTGGCCTTGAACATGGGGATTCCAAGTCCGACTTTACGCGTCGTACGGGAGGTATAAAAAGGATCGATGACCTTCTGTGCCGTTTCAGCATCCATACCGCAGCCATTATCCCTTATGAGTATATCAAGGGAATCCATGATGGTATCTTCATCCACAATGATTTCAATGAAATCGGCACCGGCTGAGACGGAGTTCTGGCCGATGTCCAAAATGTGAAGTGACAGCTCTTTCATATCTCCAGACCTCCAAGGACTTTGAAAATAGCCTGCAAAGTCAATTCTTCAACCTCCAGTGCATGATCCGCTTCCGCAATGTCACCTAGGGTATGAGCATCCGAATTGTAAATAATTCGAACGTCAGGCAAGATTCCTTCCGGTATGCCGGTACTGGATCGCGACAGCTCCACCCACTTGAAAACGGGTTCTGCGGGCATGAAACCCAGGGTATACAGGAGGCTGTTTGCCTTACGGTCCAAATGGCATGGTATCACGATACCGCCGCGACGCCGAACCAGCTTCACTGCTTCGTCCATGCCTATATCGATTGACGTGAGCAGGCTCCATGGATATTCACCCACGATATCATCCTGAGCATCATAAAGATATTGATGGCCAAAGCGTTCAGGCTTATTGGGTATACGGAGTCTGAGTGGATCGATCCTGTCTTCGAATACCTGCGCATCATCCAAGTTGCGAAACAGGCACAGAAGATGGACTTCCTCCCTGGTTTGAAGCTCCATCCCTGGAATCACGAGAATTCCAGCCTCCCTGCCTGCCTCAATGAAAGACCGCAGGTTTCCTATACTGTTATGATCCGTGATTGCAATGGCGTTGAGACCCTTTAACAATGCCATGTTCACAATATTACTCGGTGACATTTCATCTTCAGCACATGGCGAAAGGCCTGTGTGGATATGAAAATCATAAAAGCATTTCATTTTCTAAGGCCTGCTTCATAACAGCGTGAGAATATGCCAAATGCATCCGTGTCAGCTGCAAGCACGGCTACCGACTGATTCCGCGCTTTCTCCAGCGTTGCCTCTTCCATATCAATACCCTCAGGTACAACAACGCAGGCCATATCCAGAAGAGCTGCAACAGCTACAACATTCAAATGGGTCTGGACAGTAATCCAGATATCCCCTTCGCCTCCGTTAGCCATCACCCAGCTTAAAAGGTCACAGCATTTAATCCCTGTAATTTCTCGGTCCCCGTTCTCGGGGGCAACCAGCACTTTAAAGCCTGGCAGCATCATCAGGTCATTTAATTTCATAAGATCCCCTCGGTTTGTAGTTTCTTACCACACAGTCCTCTAACGTTGCGTTTCCCTGCACGATATCTTCAGCCAGCGCCCGGCAGGTCGGTGAACCGCACGCTCCGCAGTCTATCTGCGGAAGAAGCTGTGCGAGCTCTTCAAGTTTGGACATTTTCACCATGGCCTTCCTGAAATCACTGTCCAGCTGCATTACCTGTCGGGGCTCAATCTCCTGATCGAATGAAATCCCTGCTGAATCGTAGCTGCGAAGCAGCCCTTCCAGGGGAAGCCTCTCTTCGCACCTGCCCAATTTTGTGATCCTGCTCTTTGCGATGAAAGCATTCTCCACATTAAGGGGTCCACCAACACACCCGGCAACGCATGCATAGCCTTCAAAGAAGTCTATGCCAGGCAGCTTGCCCAATTCAATCTTATCAAGTATCTTAATGACTTCCTGGATGCCGTCAACTCCAAGATAATTGTCAAGCCTGAGAGCATAGCTCTGACCTGAGACACGGGCAAAGCCGATACCATAACCGGAACCCTTGCGAAGTTGTTTCTGATCATTGACTTCCTCAACTGACTTGAGCAGTTTAGCAAATATCTTATTGATGGCAATAACGCCGTTGATAGCACTTTTGCCTATGCCGATCGGTGTTTGGACGCTTGTGATCTTAGCAGGACACTGGCTGATGAAGAATATGCCGATATCCTCCGACGGAAGTCCGGTCTCTTCCATCGCCTTGATACGCGCCAGTCTGCCTGCCACCTCCATTGGAGATTCCACCGGCAGGATATTGTCAATAAGTGACGGATATCTTATCTGTATCAATCGAATGATGGCTGGACAGTAAGTGGAAATCATCGGCCGATGTTCATGATGCTCACGCAGATACTGGTCCTGCTTTGCCGTTACACAGTCTGCGGCAAATGCGGAATCATACACATCATCAAATCCGAGCTTCAAAAATCCGTTCAGGATTCGATTGGGATCATATTCCAATGGAAATTGACCAAAGATGGATATGGATGGTATCGCTACCGTATATTTGAATGGTTTCAGACTTTCCAGATCTTCTGTGAGAGCCCCTTTTGCATGATACGGACAAACTTTTATGCATTCGCCGCAATCCGTGCAGCGATCATTAATGATTCGAGCTTTTCCGTCAACAACCCGGATAGCTTGAGTCGGGCAGCGATCCAGACAGTTGGTACACCCGCAGCATAAGTCCTTATCCAGAATCACTGAGTGCCAGTAGTGTTGCATTGCTCGCCTCCGTTACATATTCAGAATCATTTTCACATAAGTGAATTCATTAACCTTCGATTCGATATAGAAAACATCACAGCACTTCTTCATGTTCGGAAGACCCATCCCGGCCCCGAATCCCAATTCCCTTACTGCGCTGGAAGCTGTTGAATATCCTGTTTTCATGGCCAGATCAACATCTGCGATACCAGGACCCCTGTCTTTGGCAATTATCTCAATCCTGTCACCATAGATATTCACCAGGATCTGACCGCCAAGCGAGTGAATAGCAATATTGATTTCCGCTTCATACGTACATATGGCCACCCTGCGGATCAACCCATTATCGATGCCCAACTGACGCAGTACTTTCTTGATATTGCTGGAGGCCTCTCCTGCACTTGAAAAATCCTCTGCAGACACCTCATATTCAAGCTTCATGCCGACTGTGTCGTTCATATTTCCCCTTATACGTTTACGGCGCTCAGTCCATTCTTGTATAGGATGCCTGATGCTGCAAAAAGTGTGTGCTTAGTCGAAATAATCACTATATCATTTGCACTTGCCAGATCAACAACTTCCTGACACGGTGTTTTTCCTCTCACAAGTGTGATGACCTTCACATCCAGCATTTCTGCAGTCCTAATGACCTGGGCGTTATTCAGACCCGTCAGAAGCATGGTTTCACCTTCTACATAAGCAAGGACATCACTCATCATGTCCGAACTGAAACCGTACTGAATATTCTGCTCGAGCAGGTCGGCACCCACAAAAACCTCTCCGTCAATTAGCCTGACAATCTCACTGAGTTGCATACATGCCTCCCAACCTAGTATGGTTAAACAATTCACAATTTATTCTTTAATTATAACATGTTCGAAATATTTTACAAAGAATTTTCGGCTATTATCAAGGCAAATGGGAATCTTGCACTGACATATATTGTTAAATATTTAACTGCAAAAGTTGCATAAACGAATTCAGCCCGCTGACAATTACCAGCGGGCTGAATATGACTCGTTTGCTTATCCTTTGACGATTGCATTGAAGGAGCATTTCTCCATGCAGGCGCCGCATTTGACACACTTGCTTTGATCAATCACATGAACGGATTTTCGCTCACCGCTGATGCAGTTGACCGGGCAGACTTTGGTACACACTGTACAGCCAACGCACTTATCGGTGATTGTGTAGCTCATCAGATTCTTACATACACCTGCTGGGCAACGTTTTTCATCGACATGGGCATCATATTCATGACGGAAATATTTCAGTGTTGAGAGAACAGGATTTGGTGCCGTCTGACCAAGACCGCAAAGAGCGCTCTCTTTGATGGAGTAAGCCAGGCTTTCGAGCTTTGCAAGATCTGCCTGGGTGCCATGACCTTCGGTGATCTTATCCAGCATCTCAAGCATCCGCTTTGTGCCTTCACGGCAGGGAGTACACTTGCCGCAGGATTCATCCACGGTGAAGTCAAGGAAGAAGCGGGCGATATCCACCATGCAGTTATCCTCGTCCATAACAATCATACCGCCGGAGCCCATCATGGAACCCAAAGCAATCAGGTTGTCGTAGTCGATGGGAGTATCCAGGTGAGCTTCAGTGATACAGCCGCCGGAAGGTCCGCCTGTCTGTACAGCTTTGAATTTCCGACCGTTAGGAATCCCGCCGCCGATATCGAAGATTACTTCGCGAAGGGTTGTTCCCATAGGGATTTCCAAAAGACCTGTATTGTTGATTTTTCCACCCAAAGCAAAAACCTTTGTTCCTTTGGATTTCTCTGTGCCGATGCTGGCAAACCATTCAGCGCCGTTCAGGATGATCTGTGGGATGTTTGCGTAGGTTTCCACGTTGTTCAGCAGAGTCGGCTTTTTCCAGATCCCTTTGATGGCCGGGAACGGCGGACGGGGTCTTGGCATGCCGCGCTCACCTTCGATGGACGCGATGAGAGCAGTTTCTTCGCCACAGACGAAGGCACCGGCACCCAAACGGATTTCCAGATCGAAAGCAAAGTCAGTACCGAAGATGCCTGTACCAAGGAGACCCATTTCTTTTGCCTGGCCGATAGCGATTTCAAGTCGGTTTACTGCAATCGGATACTCAGCACGGACATAGACATACCCTTTATCAGCACCGATAGCATAAGCTGCGATGGCCATTGCTTCGATGATGGCATGGGGATCCCCTTCAAGTACGGAACGGTCCATGAACGCACCTGGATCTCCTTCGTCTGCATTACAGGCGA
>CAZEHS010000103.1:0-9280 GCA_964511875.1 uncultured Peptostreptococcaceae bacterium | reverse complement strand
TAAGCGATATGCACCAAATCACAGATTTGGGCATCCTGCTTAACGGGGATGTCACAAAGTGACAGGGGGAGTCGCAGAGTGGTCGCCCTCGGTATATTATCGCCCTATCAGTAATACCATAAGTGGAAGTGTTGCTACGGACAGAAGGGTTGACACGAATATCGCTTTGGACCCAAGTTGGTAGTCGTTGTCGTATACGGCTGCAAGGATAGCGGTATTGGCGGCAGCGGGCATGGCGGTGCTGATGAAGGCGACGGTGAGGAGATCTCCGGTGATGCCGAGGAGCTTGAAACCTGCGAACACCAGTAATGGCAGTAGCAGGAGGCGCATGGCCGATATCATGTAAACCTGCATGTCGCTGACGGTTTCGCGAATACTGACATCAGCAAGTATGAAGCCGATGAACATCATGGACAGGGGTGTGGTCGTATCCCCGATCATTTTTATGGTGCTGGAAACCGGCATCGGCAGCTTGATTGAGAACAGAAACAATACAAAGCCGATGGCCAGGGCGATAAGATTCGGATTCACTACCCGTTTCAGCTTATCCAACCAGGTGTCCCCATGGCCCGGTCCGGACCCTTCAGACGGATTCCTGGTCATCAGGTGCACACCGAAGGTCCATACCAGCACCGTGAATGCAAGGTTGTAAATGGCTGTATAAAACACACCACGTTCCCCCATGATGGCATTGATCACCGGGTACCCCATGTAGCCCACGTTCGAAAAGACAAGGACATACTGAAAAACATCCCGCCGGTTACCCTTAGCGCCGATAAGTGTGGTCAGCGGGTATGACAGGAGGATGGTACCGGTATAGATGATGAAGGCTGCCAGTGCAAGCTGTCCGCTTTTAACGAGAATTTCCGGCGAAAACTCAAAATTCATGGAATTGATGATCAGGGCCGGCAGACAAACATTGAGCACCAGACTGGATATCTCCCGATGGATCTGCTCCGTTACAACATTCAGTTTTTTTACGATGTATCCCACCACGATCAACAGGAACAGTGTGGACACTTGGGTCAAGGCAACCATTCATTTCTCCATTACGCTGAATTTAAAATAGTACAAACCATTTACCACGGAACACACGGAAAGGGGCGGATGGGGGGATGTGTTCGACTATCCGTGGCAAATGTTTATTCATTACTGTCCGTTGTAATCTTCCCAGAACTCCTGGAAGTCCAGGTAATCACTGCTGATGAAGTCGTAAAGGATGGGGTTTTCTGAGACATAGTCGTTTTCGAATTCCAGCAGGGAGGTCATTTCCTGTGCCTCCAGTTCAAGCTGGGCCTGTCTCAGGAATTTGTCATCCAACGCGCAGATTATCAGCTGATGGTCCTCTGAAAGATAGTAATAGCACTGCACATCTTCATTCAGGTAGTATTGTTCATCACGGACGTGATTGTTATGGGGTTTGAAATATGTATAAAGGAGACCTGCCTCATACAGTACGATCATCGCATCCGGTTTATACAGGTCAAAAAAAATCCGCACCCGTTCGGGATCGAGAATCTTGTATACCGCCAGATGTTCCTTGCGGCGCAGCATGAACGCTGCCTCCACTTCTGAGATTTTGAATGTGCTCTGAACAGTTATGGAGAATATACGGCGCTGACCGGATTCCTCGAACACCCCTATTTCACATGCTGTGATTCGGTATTCCTTCTCGTTATCCGACAAAGCTTCGGACTGATAGTAACGGACGCCGCCTGCTTCACGCAATGGCTGGATACGATTGCGAACCATGATTCCGGGTGGATCACTAAGTACTGGGATTGCTGATCCGCTTCTGGACAGGAATACCGAGCCGGAGGTGTCATTTGAAAAAAGGCGCATGAGATAATAATTGATCAGTTCGATATCGGTAGCCAGTTCAGGTGTTATTTTCAGCCACAGATTGTGAATTTCCCAGCTTTCCAGAGCGGATTCCGCTTTCAGGAAAGGAAACAGGTTATCCATCCCTTCCGGCAGTGCTTCTGAATATCTGAGATTCACTCCATAGGCGTCACGGATCAGCCAGGCCAGTTCATCCGGAGTCACTTCAACCAATTCTCCACCCAGGCCCCCTGTCATTTTCCGGGTCATCCGTTCCAGGGTTTCTTCCTCAGTCGACTCCACACGCTCATAGGCATCGATTCCGAATTCCTCGAAATCCAGATGAAAAAAATGAGTGATTTGCTCCCCATCAGCCGTATGCTCCAAGGCTTTTACAGCGATGACTCCCATCAGCCGGGTATTGGTGGCATAGGCACGACTGAACCGAGGCGTGTAAGTGGCCTCGATGCTTTTGCCTCCCTGTATCACTGTGAGATGTTTACGTTCTGTCATCACGCTGCTCCTTAATGATTTCTGAAGCCCTGAATGAAGTATTGAAATACCCAGGGAAGAAAATCGCCTCTTTGTGTTTTCAAGTACATGGAATTCTGCCGCAGATGCCTGGCCACAGATTCCACGAAGGAACCCGGCACTGCACAGGGCATGTTCTCATAAATTCGTCCGATTGACTGAATAAAGCCATTGACATCCATGATTTGCAGCCGGTCCACCTTGTTCATCCTGGCTACCACTTCGAAATACCGAAGCAATAGGTCGTCGTAATTCGCCGATGCCGGGGTCTCAAGGAGTTCGCTCAGGAGGGGCAGCAGCATTTCAAAAAGGAACCGCCGGGGCTCCATATCCTCCGCATCCATCCAGTTGCGGATCGGCATGATGTCCTGATCCGTCAGCATCAAGAGGTTCTCCATTCCCCACCCGGGAACCAGATCACCTTCCAGGAAGTAGATCGACCCGCGATAACCTTTGTACGCCCTGAGCGTATCGAAATAGCCGAGCTTCATGTTCCTGCGTATCTTGTCGGGATTGAATTCCAGCAGCCGTCCGATGTCTTCCGAAGGGGTGATCCAGGTAATGGACAGATCGTCACGCTTGGAAGGCTGCCTGATTCCCAGGGACCTGAGCTCCACTGCAGCGATCTCGCGAATTCCCTTGCTGGACATGAGATTGATGGGCAGATTATCATAGAATCCACCATCGATATATAACTTACCATCAAGACGGTTCAGTTTGAAAACCGGCAGATTGGCGCTGGCCAGCAGATACTCACTCAGTTGACCCTCTGGAATATCATTGATGAACATTTCAAGGGGTTTGAAATCCGTCAGTGATACTGTAACAATTCCGAAATCCACTTTTGAAGCCCTGACCCTGCTTTCGTCCAACAGTGTGTCCATCAGTTGTTTCAGAGGCGAGATATCAAGACCGCCGGTTGTGAATACGGAGGCTACATAACGGGCGATCGGATCGAGGTCCCCTTTACCTATCTCCAGTGTGGACAATTTCTCGATGGCTTTTGCATCCCCTTGGATTACCTGTTCAGGACGGAGATTGTACCATAGATCATAGGCCTTCTCATAATCCCCCTGCACATAGAGCGCGCCATTCAGAGCACCCACCGAAGTACCTGTCACCGCATCAAATTCAATGCCCAGATACCTGAATGCCTCCCACGCTCCAATCTGATAAGCGCCTTTAGCGCCACCGCCTTCAAGGACAAGACCACGCATGATTACACCTGCTTTTTTTATTTCTATTTGTCCGTCAATGCAAATGTCAGAACGCCGCTGCAGACAACCTGTTCGCCTATGTAAGCTGTTGCGTTTCCTTTGCCGATGCCACGGCGCATGGTGAGGATCTCCACTTCCAGGCGCAGGGTATCACCTGGCACCACTGGTCGTTTGAACCTTACTTCATCAATCCCCGCGAACAGGGCAAGCTTACTTTTGTTTTCCGGCAATGAGAGCATCGCTACCGCTCCAACCTGAGCCAATGCTTCCACCTGCAGAACACCTGGGAAAATGGGGTTTCCGGGGAAATGACCTGTGAACTGCGGCTCGTTTGCCGTAACATTCTTGATTCCAACCGCCCGCTTGCCAGGCTCCAGTTCCAGTATCTGATCCACCAGGAGGAAAGGGTATCGGTGCGGTATGATTTCCATGATTTCTTTGGTTGACAGCATTGGGAGTCTCCTTAATGTAAGTATTTATTTATTATACCATAGGATGGCGTAAAGAGTAGCCTGCCAGAGAGTACCGCTCTGCGACTCCCCCTGTCACTTTGTGACATCCCCCTCCCGGAGGGTGATTGACATCATCTCAACCTTCCTCTGGGAGGAAGGTGGCAGCGAAGCTGACGGAAGGAGTCCATGCGGGAGGACTACCATGTTTTCCCCACTAAAAAAGCCGCAAAGACATTCCTGCCCTTCCGACTTTCCGCATTTAATAATGTGTCTTACCCCTTCAAATCCAACCCCGGCGTCTCCGCCGCCTCATCCTTCTGTCCGTACTTCTTGTCCAGTTGGTTGAATAGCATGTTCGCGATTCCCATGCCGCTGGTGCCGGCTACCTTTTTGGAAAGCTCTTCATCCAGCATGCCTTCGAATATGGACTGGGCCTGGGATTTTTCCAGAAGTGAATCCTCCGGTACGGTGCTGCGCATATTCTTGAAAATCATCTGCACGAAAATGGATTCGAAGTCCTGACAGGCTTTTTTCAGCGCTGTCTTGTCACCGCTTTCCGCTGCCTTCTTCAAAGCCGCCTCGAAAGCCCCCAGTTGTACTTTTTGCTTGGCTTCTGACGCTGTGGCTGAGGTTTGTGATTGACCTACATCGGATATGTTCATGTCTGCACCCTCGAAAAATGATAGTCTTTACTGTTTATCTCTTCAGGTTATTCGCCATCTCAAGCATCGAATCCGCTGTCTGGATGGTCTTTGAGTTGATTTCGTATGCCCGTTGTGCCGTGATGAGCTTGATCATCTCATCAACGACCTGAACGTTGGAGGTTTCCAGGAAGCCCTGAGTCAATTCTGCGTTGGTACCATCTGCATTCTCAACGGGTTCGCCGGATGCTGCAGAAGACTTATAAAGATTGCCGCCGATGCTTTCCAGGCCGGCTGAATTCGGAAATCGGACGATACGCATGACATCGATCTCTTCAGGCTCTGCCGCGTCGCCTCGTGTGACAGTGACCATTCCGGCTTTGCTGAAGACGACACTCTTAACATTGGCGCCCAGATCGATGTCTCCACCGTCTCCCTGAAGAAACTTGCCGTCCGCATTGACTAGCTTCGTATTCTCACCTTCAACGCTGAGCTTGAATGCACCGTTCTTCGTATAAAATTCGTTGTCGTTCTCATCACGGACCACGAAAAATCCCTCGCCGGTGATTGCAACGTCCAGATCATTATTTGTCTGCTCCAGACTGCCGGCGCTGAAGCTTCTGACCATCGCTGAAGCCGTTACCCCATGGCCCACTTCCAGATTGACAGGACGGCCGACTCCATCGCTGAAATCATTGGGTCGCAGCTTCTCATACATGAGATCCTTGAATTCCATGCGCTGAAGCTTATAGCCGGTTGTATTTACGTTGGCCAGGTTATTGGAGATCGTATCGATATAGAGCTGCTGGGATTTCATCCCTGAGGCTGCTGAAAACAGTGCTCGCATGGTGGTTCCTCCTTAAGACTTCTTCATCCGGTTATACGCGCCCAACTTCATTTACCGCTTTGCCAATGGACTCATCATATGCTCTGACCATCCGTTGACTGGATTCATAGCCTCTGAAGAGGGTCATCATTTCCACCATTTCTCTTACAGGATCCACATTGGCTCCCTCCAGCTGTGCCTGAGCGACTGTACCTGCAAACTCGGTTTCCACTGGCTCCAGGCCTTCAGCGAATGTGAAAAATCCGCCGCCGGTTTTTCTTAGGTCCCGGTTATTCTCAAACGCGGCAATTTGAAATTTATTTACAAGCTCCCCATCCACCAGGATTTCTCCGGAATCATTGGAGGCAACAACTGAACCATCTATTACGATAGGCCCCTCTGTTCCAACCACCGGATAACCCTCTGAAGTGACCAGCGCGCTCTCACTGTTGATCTTAAAGCTGCCATCCCTTGTATACCGCGTGCCTGCCGGCGTTTCAATTGTAAAGAATCCCTTTCCCTGTAAGGCGAAATCCAACTGGTTGCCGGTAGGTTGCAGGGTTCCCTGACTGAAATCCGTTTCAATCCGCTCCATCTTTATGCCTGCATTCATGGTACCGATCACGTGAGGAGGGGCTTCGAAGACCAGCTTATCCAAAACCTTGCCGTCCTCCAGGAGATTTCCGCTCTCATCCACTTCCAGTTGGCCTGAGCCGACTTCAATCGGGCCTTTGAGACCCATGACAGGATATCCGTAGGAGGTATCCACTGTGCCGTCTTCAGCTCTGCTGTAGGTCCGCAGCTTGTTGTCAAAACCCTTGGCGAAATTGACCTCTTTACCGTAGTTGACTCCAATGGGTGTCTGTATCCGCACATATCCGCCGTCCAGCTTCACATTGAAGGTGTCGCCGTTCGCGGTTACCGTAGCCTTTTCGAAGGGCTGTAACCCCTCTGCCGGAAAAGAGCCGTTGACTTTCGAGATCAACGCATCCTCAAAGGTCTCATAAATGACAAGATCCTTCTTGAAGCCTGTCGAGTTAACGTTGGAGATATTATTACTGATGACATCCAGTTTATTCGTATTGGTTACCAGGGCTGACCCTGCAGTATAAAATCCTCTGAACATGAAAAAACCCTCCCGAAGGCACTCTGGATATAGTATCGGCCTGGTGGAGGGTTTTCTTTAGGATTATTGAGAAACATTAATTGAACTCATACGACGAATCGGCACAAAGAACGGATGCCCTCCGGGACTCCTTCCCGTTAAGCAGACCGCCAAAATCTATGATTTTGTGTGGGTCGCTTATGCCTAAAGTGACACAGGTGATACAAATCTTGATTTGTTGATCACCTGTAGGCACCGTGGCCTCCTTCGCTGCCACCTCCCTCCAAGATGGAGGTTGAGATGAATTATCTCTGCTTCCTGGAACTTGTCATCATGCTTTTCTCAAGCACATCCAGGTGCTCCAATGACATGCCCGTTCCTTTGGCAACGCATGAGATCGCATCTTCAGCCACGTAGGTGGGAATGCCTGTCTTCTTCTCGATGAGCTTGTTAAGGCCGAAAAGAAGCGCGCCGCCGCCTGTCATGATGATTCCTCGGGAACTGATATCTGATGCAAGCTCTGGCGGCATTTTCTCCAGCACGGAATGGACTGCATCGCAGATAGCAAGCACAGGTTCCCGAAGAGCATCCTCCATTTCCTCCGAGGATACGTTGATGTTCTTGGGCAGTCCTGTAATGAGATCACGGCCGCGACAATCCATTTTCAATGATTTTGCACGGGGGTATGCTGTTCCGATCTCAATCTTCAGTTCCTCTGCCGTCCGCTCGCCAATCAGAAGGTTGTGTGACCGTCTCATATATTTGATGATGGCTTCGTCGAATTTGTCTCCAGCGACCTTGATCGAACGGCTGACAACGATGCCTCCCAGTGAAATCACTGCGATATCAGCTGTTCCGCCCCCGATATCGATCACCATGTTCCCGTCCGGCTTGGTGATGTCGAGCCCTGCGCCGATTGCTGCAGCAATGGGTTCTTCAATCAGAAAGGTCTTGCCGCCGCCAGCTTCCACTGTCGCGTCGATGACCGCCCTTTTTTCAACCTCTGTTACTCCGCTTGGCACGCAAACGATGATTTTCGGTTTGAAAAACCGCTTGCGTCCGCAGGTTTTATTAATGAAGTAACGGAGCATCCGTTCTGTCACTTCATAGTCTGAGATTACTCCATCTCGAAGGGGACGGATTGCCACGATGTTGCCTGGTGTCCGGCCAAGCATTTTGTGCGCTTCATGACCCACTGCCAGCACCCTGTCGGTATTTCTGTCGATCGCCACTACTGAAGGTTCCTGCAGCACGATTCCTTTTCCTTTGATGTAAACGAGTACGCTGGCTGTTCCGAGGTCAATCCCGATTTCAGCACCAAAATCAAACATAATGTCACCATCCATTTTTCATGAGAGTAATAGCGGCTTAAACAATATATATTTTTACCACGGATTACACGGAGAGACATGGATATATCTCAATCCCCCTCCCAGAGGGTGATTGAGATAATCCATATAAATCCGTGGTATGGACCTCATCTTACCTATCCACTTTTCTGATATTGACCCCGACGCCGCGGAGTTTCTCTGCGATATCATCATATCCGCGTTCGATATGCTGGATATCGTGGATTTCTGTTACGCCGTCAGCGGCCATGCCTGCTAAAATCAGCGCCGCACCGGCACGAAGGTCTGTTGCGTTGACCTGGGCTCCCTGTAAATGAGGATTGCCCTGAAGTACTGCTCCATGGCCCTCGATCTTGATATGGGCGCCCATACGGTTGAGTTCTGATACGTGCATGAACCGGTTTTCAAATACTGTTTCGATGACGGTGCTTGAGCCTTTTGCTGTTGCTAAAAGAGCCATGAACTGTGCCTGCAGGTCGGTTGGGAATCCTGGATATGGCAGCGTCGTGATATCAACAGCCTTAGGGGATTCGATCCCGATGACACGGATGGAATCCTCCATTTCATGAATGATTGCTCCTGACTCGCGAAGCTTGGCGATCAATGGCTTCAAGTGGCTGGATACCACATTGTTAACGGTAAGATCCCCACCGGTGATGGCAGCGGCAATCATGAATGTGCCGGATTCAATCCGGTCCGGAATCACAGCATGTCTGCATCCGCAGAAAGACTTGACACCTTTGATACGCAAGGTATCTGTACCAGCACCCTTGATATCTGCGCCGATCTTGTTCAAAAAGTTAGCAAGATCGATGATTTCAGGTTCTTCAGCAGCGTTTTCTATCAGAGTTGTCCCTTCTGCCATGGTAGCCGCCATCATGATGTTCTCTGTGGCACCGACACTGGGAAAATCCAGATAGATTGTGGCACCGATCAGACGCTCAGCAACCGCTTCAACATAACCATGTCCCAGTTCGATCCGGGCACCCAGGGCTGCAAAACCCTTGAGATGGAGATCAATCGGCCTGGAACCGATGGCGCATCCGCCGGGCATGGGTACCCGGGCGCGGCCGTAACGGGCCAGCAATGGACCCATTACATAGAACGAAGCCCGCATTTTATTGACCAGCTCATAAGGGGCTTCACAGTTTGTAATTGAAGGTGTATGTATTTCCATGATGCCATCCGGCAATCGGGTGACCTTGGAACCCAGCGCTTCAATAACCTCACTCATGACCTGCACATCACTCAAATTCGGTATATCTTCCAGAATACAAGGATCTGGAGAGAGTATCGCCCCTGCCATAATGGGCAGGACAGCGTTTTTTGCGCCACTGA
>CAZEHS010000102.1:0-9827 GCA_964511875.1 uncultured Peptostreptococcaceae bacterium | reverse complement strand
GACTTCTTTTTGGATATCCTGATTGCTCGGATCGATAACAACGTCAGCGCCCAATTCTAAAGCAAATGCTCTCCGGTTTTCAGATACATCTGACATGATTACCTTTGCGCCTGCTGCTTTGTAGAGCATCATAAATATCAACCCGATCGGCCCTGCACCCAAAACAACAACCGTCTCGCCCGGATGCACGCGAATATCCTGAGTGGGATTCAATACGCAAGCGAGTGGTTCTGCAAGACAAGCAATATATGGAGGAACATCTTTGCTTATTTTGTATACCAGTTTTTGAGGTACACAAGCATATTCCGCCATAGCCCCATCTACCTTATCTCCGATATGTGTGAAGTTTTCACACATGTTGGTTTTCCCAGTTCTGCAGTAATGGCATTTACCACACCAATTATTGGGGTGTACAACCACACTGTCGCCGACTGATATATTCGTGACGTTTTCTCCGATTTCTTCCACAATGCCGTTGAACTCATGTCCTACTATAACGCCTTCTGTGAATAAAAACGCAGGGGGATCAGTCAGTGCCCTAACATCAGTCCCGCATATACTGATTGCTTTAACTTTAATCAGAACGTCCTCTGGCGTTTTAATCTTGGGTACCGGTACCTCTTTTACGTTTAGAATCCCTTTACTTTCAAATACTGCAGCTAACATACTTTCCGCTCTAGGCATCTTTTCTAACCTCCGAAGTTCTAGCTTCAATTAATTTGGGCCCTGTAGAGTGAATGTCTATTCAACCACCACCAACAAGAATTCTATCAGCTTACTGGCTTCATAACTACTTGCTAAATCGTATTATTCTATATAACCACTCCACCGCAAGTATTCACATTCGCTTTAACAGGGCCTTAAAGTATGAAGAACATTTAAATCGCATGATTGATTCGTAAAATCATCCCGTAACTAGGGCTTAACTATGCCAAACTTCGTCTCGATTTCACTGAAAATAGGATCCATTATTGCGAAAATCTCATCCACATCTGAGTTTGTAATGTTGATTGGCGGGATGAACGATATCCTGTTATTATGGTAGCCGTTAAGTTGCGCCAGCAGACCGGCTTCCCGCATAACATCGACCACTTCAAATGTTTCTTGGATTGCAGGTTCCTTAGTTGCATGATCACGAACCAATTCGATTCCAAGATATACACCCTTCAGAGAATACGTGCCGACAATTGGGTGTTTCTGTTTGAAGTTCTCAACAACCGTGGCAAGATACTCACCAACCTGTGCACACTTGTTTACGAGGTCGTCTTCTTCGAAAATGTCCAGAACTTTGTTGGATACAGCACATCCCAGAGCGTACCCAGCATAGGTGCTTACAATATACCCAGGTGGAAGATCATCAAAGATTTCAGCTCGGGCAACAACTGCGCTCATCGGGATTCCTGCACCTAATGCTTTTCCAATCAATGTTATATCCGGTACGACACTTTCATGTTCGCTGGCAAACATCTTACCCGTTCTGCCCATTCCTGTTTGAATCTCGTCAAAGATGAGAAGGAAGCCATATTTATCTGCAAGTTTTCTCAGTTCCACAAGAAACTCTTTGGGAGGAGCAATATACCCACCGGAACTCTGCATCGGTTCAACAATCATCGCCGCAACGTTGTTAACGTCAATCATCGGGTTTCCCATGCTCGTTTGACCTGTGCTGAGCATCATATCAATTGATTTCGTACACTGCATATCACATGTGCCATATTCCTTACCGTATGGGCATCGATAGCAATATGCATAGGGGAATCTTTCAATGCAGTGATCTGCGGAAGGAACAGGGCTATAGAAGCGATGCATGGAACCTGCTCCCGTGAGACCCATGGTTGCAGTATTCTGACCATGGTATCCTCCGTAGAAACAGATGATTGTGCTCTTTTTCGTGTAACTCCTTGCAGCTCGGATAGCGTTTTCCACTGCATCAGATCCGCTCAAAGCCAGGCGGACTTTCTTTTTATAATTACCCGGCGTAACTTCAATCAACCTCTTAACAAGCTTGTTTCGCTCCGGAGTTGGGAAATCGAACCAGTGGCTGAGTTTTTTATATTGTTCCTTCATGACCTCCGCAATACGTGGATCGCCATGTCCGATGTTCATACTGGACATCCCAGAAATGCAGTCGATGTATTCCTTCCCATCAACATCCCAGATCTTGTTGCCTTTTCCTCGCTCGATAATCGGAGGATTTGTCCATTTGGTGAACAGTACATCTCCCGGATGTTCAAGAGTTAGAAAGTCGATCAAACCTTCTTTATTCTTTTGTGTAGTCTTAGGATTTTCAGAAACCTGATCCAGTAATTTTTCGTATGGTTTTTTTGCCATAACTGAACACCTCTTTTAGTGAATTTGTGTTTCTTGTTAACCTTATAATCAGCATTTACATTCGCGAATGGTATACTAATATATTAATACACTACTATGATTATGTCAAGAGTTGTTCATTTTGTTATTTCCATCACATAATCATGGAGAATTTCCTCAAGTAAGGGTTGACAACTTCGCCCGAAGTGATATATTACTATACATTGGAAGACAATTTGGCATTAGAAAGGAACGGTTATCAATATGGCGATCACAATTTGCGATAGACATAAATACGGAAATAAAGTCAATATTTATGCAATTTTGAAAGACGCTATCCAATTTTTAGAACTCAAACCAGGCACCAGAATCAACGAAGCCGAAATAGCCACCGAATTGGGGGTGAGCAGAACACCCGTACGAGAGGCCCTTATTCGGTTGGCGGATGAATTACTCGTGGAGATTTATCCGCAGCGAGGAACCTATGTCCGGAAAATCGACTTTTCCCTCGCAAAAGAAATGGCCTATATGAGACATATATTAGAAACTGAAATCTGTATGAATATGTGTAAGGAAAAAGCTCAAATCCGGGACCTCGTGGAACAGCCATTGTATTTTATGAATCTTGCCTTGAAAAACAATGACCCTGTAGAGTATATTCTCCATGATGATGAATTTCATCGGGCTTTGTTCTCACACGGAAAACATGAAATGATTTGGAACATTATCTCAACAACCCGTGCGCATTACATTCGTGTATTGGTACTGGATATGATGTTCCCGAATAGCTTGGACAACTCATTGAAAGGTCATATGGATATCTTGAAATTTATCGAAAATGGCGATGAAGAAAGTTTGATGGAAGTCTTAAATGTACACCATGATCACAAGAAGACAAAAAGAGAAGAAGAGATTCAGGAAGCTTATAGTGAGTATTTTCTTTAACATCAATGATGATAATGACAATTACCAATACGCATTATGTAATGTTGTAAATCAGAAAAGCAAATCCTCTTGCAGATGACTTCGCAAGAGGATTGCTTTTTCTCGCCCAAATTGGAAAACATAAGTGCAATGTCGCTAACTGGAGACAAATAATGAACAAGCGTACGATGTATCTAGCAGACGCATCTCTGCTACTCGTTGCCTTAATTTGGGGAAGCGGTTTTGTGGCAACCAAGAGTGCATTGAATGAAATTACACCCTACTATCTGATGGCCTTTCGCTTCACAATCGCTACCTTGCTCCTTGTTGTCTTTTTCTGGAAACGAATCGCTGCAGCGAAAAAGAAAGATCTTATCGCAGGATGCATTATCGGAATATGTTTGTTCGGTGCATTTGCATCACAAACCATCGGACTGCAACATATTACCGCTGCCAGCTCCGCTTTTCTGACAGGAACAAACGTGATAATTGTTCCCTTTCTTGTCTGGGCACTATCTCGTAAAAAGCCTGATCGTTACGCATTTATCTCCACGTTTATTGCTATGGTCGGTATTGCCATGCTTACATTGGATGGGTCTTTTACGCTTGACTTTGGGGAGAGTCTGACTCTCCTGTGTGCTCTATTTTTCGCAGGACATATCATTACTATCAGTCACTTTTCAAAAAATCATGATCCCATTGTCTTAACCGCTATTCAAATGACTTTTGCCATGGTGTTCTCATTCTTACTCGCCTTTATCAGTGAACCATGGCCTGTACAGACTCTCGGTGGTTTCGGTTGGGGTGCAATACTCTATGTGGGGATTGCCAGTTCCTTTATTGCATACACTATCCAGAATGTGGCTCAGAAGTATACCACAGCTACTCATGCCGCTCTTATATTATCCTTGGAATCCGTGTTTGGAACCCTGCTCGCAAACTGGTTTCTTGGTGAATCCATGACTTCAAGAATGATATTAGGTAGTGTCTTAATTCTTTTTGCGATTGTAACTTCGGAAACACAGTGGCGATTCATTAAAGGCTTTTTCAAGACAACATGAGCAATTCACTCAATCTAGCTAAACAAAATGTGTTCATTAATAATAAAAAAAACAACCTCCTCCTGCCAGGTCCTATGCAAAAGTGGTTGTTGTTTGAGTGCGTAAGAGCTAAAGGCAGAAAAATCGAAATGAGCCCCGAAAATCAAAAGATGATTTTCAGGGCTCTGATTCGAAATGTGATATTTTATAACCACGCCAATACAAAATCACTGTAGGGCTAATCTTGAGAGTGATTTTTCAAGAACAAATGGAGCCAACGAGGGGAATCGAACCCCTGACCTATTCATTACGAGTGAATCGCTCTACCAACTGAGCTACGTCGGCACGAATTGATTTCATGTCTACGATGATTTTATCATATTTTCGGCTCCTTGCATCACTTATTCGATTTCACTTCCGTCCAGGCACGATCCAGCTGTTCCACATATTGAGGCCCCAAATCCCTATATACTTCGCTTTGCTTGAGCAGATTCTCATCTGGATAAATGACTTTGTTCTGCTTCATCTCCTCGGTCATCATGTCGTAGCAGCCTTGATTAGGCGTGGAGTATCCGATATAGATCGCATTTTTCAGGGCAATGTCCGGTCGGCATAGGAAATCGATGAACAGCTCTGCTTCTTTCTTGTGAAGGGCGTTCTTTGGAATGACCAGATTGTCGAACCACATGTTCGTACCTTCCATCGGTACTGCATACGCCAGATTCTCATTGTTATTCATCATATAAATGGCTTCACCTGACCATGCTACTGCCATTGCAGCTTCGTTATTTATCATCATATCCTTGATGGCGTCATTCTCATAAGAAAGCACCAGTGGTTTTTGAATGATCAGTTCCTTCTTCGCAGCTTCCAGGCTTTTGATGTCTGAAGTGTTCATCGATAATCCCAATTTCTTCTCAGCTACCATGAACGAATCCCGAGGCGAATCCATCATCAGGATCATGCCCTTATACTGTGGATCCCAAAGGATCTGCCAACTGTCAACCGGCTCTTTGACTTCGTTCTTATTATAAACGATTCCTATTGTACCCCAGAGATATGGTACGGAGTAGCGGTTTTCAGGATCAAAGGACAAGCCCTTGAATAGATCCCTGACGTATTTATAATTCGGGATGTTCTTGAAATCTATTTCGGCGAGCATCCCTTCTTCAGTCATCTTCTCTATCATGTAATCGGATGGAATGCACACATCGTAATTTGCTCCACTCTTTTTAAGCTCGGCATACATGTCCTCATTCCGATCATATGTAACATAGACGATATTGATGCCATACTCCTTCTCAAATTGCTTAAGTACACTCTCATCAATATAATCGCCCCAGTTATAGATATTCAGGGTTACTCTGTCCGTGTTGCCGGAACAGCCGGCTGCTATGCAAGCAATCAATACTGCAAGAATGATCAACCATTTATTCATTGGACACAGTACTCCTTTTCTGGATGGGTTGATACCTATGATAGTTTCATTGTATTCATCTTCAGCTCTGCCTACAAGACCACTCCATTGATAAACCTTACAAAATTTTAACTAGGCTAAATTATCGGAATATTTCAATTATTCTGTTGACAGCTGACCCTGTCCCTGTTAAAATCATTTATAATAACTACCCACACACAGAGAGAGATGAAATGAGAGGAGCTTACTTATGAAAAAAGAAAACATGAAGAAGGAGTCCCCATTTGAGCAAGCCGGCGGACAAAACAAAGATGCCTCAGTTAAGCGCAATGCAGTGGATGCAAGAGCCTTGTCAGAAATGATGAATCCATCCAACATGAACTACTTTGGTGCGACCTACAGCTTCACGGATTTGTAAACTTAAACGTGCTGGCATCAGCAAGGAGGATTTCCTTTGGAAGATGACATTTCCGGCATTATCATGAACCCAACTAAAACATAAACTCCAGGCATCCGCAATGACGGCCTGGAGTTTATGTTTTAGTTGGGTTTAGTTGTAGTTCATTTAGCTACATAATCCTGGACAAATGTATTTATTACGTTGTATTTCCTCTGAACTTCATTTCCAAAACGCGGACTGTAGGTTCCTCGGCTAACACGTGTTGAACCTTGGTTGTATGCGACAGTAGCCAGGAAAAGATCCCCTGAGAATGTGTTCTTCAGGCCTGCGAGATAACGTGATCCGGCTTCCACATTATACTCAGGATTGAGCAGCTGATCCCTGGTGTAACCCAGTCTTTTCCCCGTATCCGGCATGATCTGCATGGCACCGACCGCACCATGACCTGAGATCGATCCGGTATTGAAGTTGCTCTCCTGCCACCAGAGTGCCATTATCCATTTTTCATCTATGGAATTCTTATCCGCATTCTCCTTGACCATCCCGACCATATTCAGCGCGCTTGCAGGTGAATATCCTGCGTTACGGCTGCACATGAACGCGGCCAGTGCTTCATAATACTTGACGTTGAAATCCTTCAGAACATCTTCCACTGATTTCTTCCCATCTGTCTGGACAACCAAACCAACATATGGATGGTGTGTTGATTCCCATTCCATCATATTGTTCGTGAAATCCCATGACAGCGGTATGTACGTCACATATTGATAAGACAATGGCGTGTACGTTCCTAGCGCAAGCTTTTCGTCATCAAGCTCAATTACATTGCCGCTTACTTCCGCTTTCACCTGATCCGGATGTGAATACACCGCACCGGATGAAGGAATGGTCTTGGGAGCAGACTTAACAATATCCAATTCCTTGTCAGCATCGTTCCAAACCGTCTTGAATCCCGCCTTTGCACCCATCTCTGTCGAGAGAGGCATATAGACTACATCTCTGAACAGCAGCAAGGGGTACTGCATCGCTGAGCTGTTCATTTTAACGCCGTTCAACACCAAGCCCTGCTTGTAGACCGAAACATCCAGTTTCTGCTCCTCTGCAAAACTCCAGCTTGTACATCCTACTAAAAGCATTAGGCAACAAAGCCATTTTCGCACGGTGGCCTCCTCTTTTTCGGTATTCCAGTAGTAAACAAAGTGTCCTGAGTCATATAAAACAACCGGGTTTTTAGCTGCTAATAGAGCTCTGTAAGTGGGGATACTCAGGAAAGAAAAGAGTACAGGCTACATACCTGTACTCTTAACTCTTTTGTATATTATCATAAAAACCGTCTTTGTGCAACCCTAGGAGGATAGCAGGGTCATTTACGCAACTTTATTCCCAGTTTCTCCATTGTTTTCGCCTTGCTTTGAACTGCGAATTTCAAGTCGCGATTGCCACTTATGGGCATAAAAACCAATTGTCCTGAATCGTTCATTTGCCTCCCAGGGACTCCATGCATCCGCAATGATCCTGACGGTATAGTCCGAAGGATTTTGCCAGCATTACCGATCTCTGATAGCCTCCTCGTTTCTTGAAGTCCGCTTGAAGATACCTTACCTTATATTTATTCTCCAATGCCTGACCGATCTCGTTGATGGCTCCGGCGTTTTTGTGAGGGCTGACACTCAGGGTGGTTGTGAACCAATCAAAGGAGAGCTCTGCAGCCAGCATTGCTGTCTGATCCATTCTGTATCCTATGCATGCCATGCAACGCACACCGCCCTCCCTGTCGAATGGGATCCCTGATACTGCTTCCTGCCATCCCATGGGGACCCAGCCCTGATCCAGCAGCTGCTCTAACGGCACCATCATTTCTTCCAACACTGCCTTTTGAGAATCCAGCCGTTTGGAATACTCATCCTGAGAATGTATATTGGGATTATAAAAGTGGACGGTCACTTCGAACACGTCTGCCAGCTGCTCTAAAACTGAGGTGCTGCAAGGTCCACAGCAAGAATTCAATAGAAGCTTGGGGCGGATTCCGGATTCTTTGATGGAATTCAACTGCTGCTGCATTTTCTGGTCCGCGTTCATCCGAGGCCTCCTTGAAATTTGGTTGTCACTTTGATTATAATGAGTTAAAAGAGGTGAAATCAATGGATTTTCATAAATTGCCGAAAATTGATCTCCACTGCCACCTGGATGGCAGCGTGAGACCTGAGACCCTGCTTGAACTAGGGATCAAAAAGGGTATACACCCAATAACAACCTCCCTTGATATCATACGCACAGAAGCAAGAGTGCCCGAGGATTGCAGCTCCCTGATCGAATATCTGCAGCGTTTCAAGCTTCCCCTGGAAGTGATGCAGGACCGTGAGTCGCTGATCAGGATTTCTCAGGAATTCATGGAAGATTGCCTTATGGATGGCTTGGAATATGTGGAGGTGCGTTTTGCACCAGTGCTTCACACGAAAGAGAGCCTGGATTTCGAGGCAGTCATGGAAGCCGTCCTTGAGGGACTCACTGAAGGCAGTTCAAGGACAGGAATCCCCTTCGGACTAATCATGTGCTGTATGAGGCATTTGTCGCCGGAAAATTCTCTGGAACATGTGCGCCGTACTTTGCCCTATATCGGCCGGGGAGTCGTTGCAGCGGATTTAGCCGGCGATGAAGCCAATCATGCACCCGTCATCCATCAGAAAGCCTTTGAACTGGCCCGAAGTCATGACCTCAATATAACCATCCATGCCGGAGAAACAGGTATCGCTGAGAACGTTCAGGATTCCATCGCTCTACTGTATGCACAACGGATCGGACACGGTACCGCTTCCTGGAAAAAACCTGATCTGATGGCTCTTTTGAAGGAGCGCAGGATTACCTTGGAGATGTGCCCGACGAGCAATCTGCATACAAAGTCAATCACAGCACTCAATCAGCATCCAATAAAGAATTATCTGGATTTTGGACTTGCAGTCACTTTGAATACAGATAACCGTACAGTATCCAATATCACCTTGAGCGAGGAGTTCGAAAGGGTTACCTCAGCACTGGCCTTTTCTGAGGCTGATACGAGGCAACTCTATATGAATGCTGTAAACGGTGCGTTCATCAGTCAGTCACTGAGAGAAGACCTGCTGGCGAAATGGAGTTGACGGTACTGTCTGAAAATCCTTGACGACAGCCTTGTTATACCTTTAATGGTATTTTCAGGTGTTCCCTTTTATTTGGATTTGTGCTATCCTGTTGGCATGTGTCAACTCTGGAGGACAACCATGAAAATGAAGAGCGTACTTTGTGCAGTCCTTGCTCTAGTGATGAGCGGCCTGCTGCTTGGTGGGTGCCAACCAGTTCCCAAAGACGGCGTCCCAACTGATTCGTCCCCTTCTGTCACTGCACCGGGTATTTTCAAAGATCCCCAACTTGAAGCTGCTGTCAGAGAAAAATTAAATAAACCATCCGGTGACATCAGTGATGCGGAACTGGCAGCCATCGAAACATTGGATGATTTTTCCAGCGAAAAAGGAATCGTCACCCTCGAAGGCATCGAAAAGCTATCCGGCCTGAGAGATCTTGACCTTAGCGACAATAAGATAAAAGACATCGGGTCTTTGAAGAAAATTGTCAATCTTGAACGCCTTAATCTGGCTGATAACGTCATAACAGATATATCTCCCCTGGATGGAATGACGGGACTTGTGCGTTTGAATATCAGCCGTAATAAGATTTCAAATATTAGTCCTTTAAAAAACCT
>CAZEHS010000101.1:0-10003 GCA_964511875.1 uncultured Peptostreptococcaceae bacterium | reverse complement strand
TCATCTGGAGCCGTATATTGTGCTCAATTTGTTCCCGGGTATAATCCATCAAAGCCTTCAGGGTCTGCATGAGCCCCTCAGCCATTTCCTCGGTTCCTTTCCGGAAATCGGCAGTTTTCTGGGATTTGCCCTGCCATCGACGGGCTTCCTTTTCCTGACGCTTTGCATTTGCCCGCAGGATTTTATCCTGAGCCCGTTTCAGCTTCTTTTCAGTTTTCTGGATTTTGTCCTGTGGATATTTGGGCATGATGCTTATCCTTCCATCTTATACCCGACACCCCATACAGTCTGAATGTATAGCGGAGTTCTCGGGTCTTTTTCGATTTTTTCCCGAAGTTTCCGGATATGGACCATCACAGTGTTTTTGGACTCGAAGAATTCTTCCTTCCAGACATGCTCATAGATTTTTTCAATAGTAAGTACTATACCCTCATTCTCTGCCAGATAGCGGAGGATATCGAATTCCGTCGGTGTCAGCTTGACCTTTTCACCAGAGACAATGACTTCATGACTGTCAATATGGATTTCCAGGTCATGCAGGACTATGACTTCTTCGTTTCGTCCATGCTCTTTCCGCATCATATCAACGCGCCTTAGCTGTGATTTCACACGAGCCACAAGTTCCAATGGATTGAAGGGTTTTGGAAGATAATCGTCCGCTCCGGAGGATAACCCCAGAATCTTATCCATATCATCGGATTTGGCCGACAGCATGATGATCGGCATGGCATGCTGTTCCCGGGCTTTTATACAGGCATCTATCCCATCCATACGCGGCATCATGACATCCAGTATCATCAGATCCACTGATTCCCGTTTCAGGGCTTCCAGTGCCGCGAGCCCATCGGCAGCCATCAGGGTTTCGTATCCTTCGTTACGCAGATATATCTCTATCAGGCGTCGTATTTCCTTATCGTCATCAACTATCAGAATTTTCTTTTTCATGGCACACCTCCTGCATCCTCAGTATAACCGGTTTCCCTGAATATTAACAAAGGAAAAAGATTAAGGAATTCTTAAAGATCAAAGGGACAGTGCAATCGACAAGTGTTCATTTTGTCGATTGTACTGTCCCTTTCAGAGATTTCATCAGTTATAGTACAGACTCTCCGATGGGTACTCCGGATCACAGGTCACGTCGATCCCAAGATTCCTGAAAATCTGCTCGTCATTGGTATTCAAAATTGTTGTGGAATGGGCCTGACAGCCTTTTAGTTTCGTCAGCTGATTAAGAGCCGCATGGGCCATGGGATTTGTTGCAGCACTGATGCTGAGAGCGATAAGGATCTCCTCACAGTTCAGGACTGATACCTGTCGCCCTAAGGTCTTTTCTTTCAGCTGAATGATAGGCTCCAGAATGACCGGTGAAAGCAGGTGCAGTTCATCAGCCATGTTGGCCAGATGTTTGATCGCATTCAGGATAACAGCAGCAGCGGCATCCATGGTCTGTGAGCTTCTTCCAGTCAGCATGGTGCCGTCATGGAGCTGCAGCGCCACGACCGGGCAGACATCGGTCTTCTCTGCGCTTTCTTTCAGCTTTGCGCAGTACTCCCTGGCAGGTGTCACCACTGCCAGATCCTCGGGCTTCAGGTTCAACTCCTCCATTATCAGTTTGGCTCGCTGATAGGAATCGTACTCCATATATCCTTTTTTATATTCGCAGCCCACCTTGAAATAGCGGCGGATGATTTCCAGTTTTGATGCTTCCCTGATCACATCATCATCGAAAATGCCGAATCCAACCCGGTTGACCCCCATATCCGTTGGGGACTTATAGACAGCCTCTTCGCCGGTGATACGTTCAATGATCCGTCTCAGCACCGGAAAGGTTTCAATATCCCGGTTGTAATTGACGGCGATTTCGTTGTATGCATCGACATGAAAGGAATCTATCATATTGATGTCCTTGAGATCCACCGTAGCGGATTCGTATGCGATGTTCACGGGGTGTTTCAGAGGCAGGTTCCAGACAGGAAACGTCTCGAACTTGGAGTACCCGACCGCAATACCCCTCATATGCTCATGGTACATCTGGCTCAGACAGGTTGCGAGCTTGCCGCTGCCGGGGCCCGGAGCCGTAACCACGACAATTGGCTTGGTTGTTTCTATATATGGATTTTTCCCGTATCCTTCCTCACTGACTATCGTATCCACATCTGTGGGGTACCCTTTAGTGGAGCTATGGGTGTACACCTTGATGCCCCTCCGCTCCAATTTGTTCATGAATACTGTTGCAGCAGGCTGATTGTCGTAACGGGTGATGACGACGCTGTTCACGTCCAGCTCATACGTCCTAAGATCATCGATAAGGCGCATCGCATCCATATCGTATGTGATGCCGAAATCCCCTCGGATTTTATTCCGTTCGATATCACCCGCAAAAATGCAGATGATCACCTCCACCTTTTCTTTCAGCTTATGAAGGAGCTTGATCTTTGCGTTCTCATCAAAACCCGGAAGCACGCGCTTTGCATGAAGATCGTACAGCAGTTTCCCGCCGAATTCCAGATAAAGCTTGTCGTAATGATTCACGCGCTCCAGTATGAACTTGGACTGTTCTTCCAGATACTTCTTACTGTCGAAACCTATTTTCATCGGTAGCCCTCTTTTCATTGTAAAATCCATTCTCATTCTATCAGAGAATCGCTTGCCAATGAAGTCCATACCTTATTGTTTTTAAACTTCTCAGCTTTGTTTTCGAATGATTTTATCCGCCTGCTTGAGAAATTCCCTGTCATCCGTTTGTATCAGCTCTTCAAGGACCTGCTGCGGATTGTATCCCTTATGCTCATCGGAGAGTGCCCGGTAGTGTCCGGAAGCATCCATTATACTGACCTTCTCGGCTCCATTCAGGTAGATATCCAGAACTTTTTTAATTCGTGTCCTTATTGAACTGTCCTCAATCGGAAACATAAGCTCTATACGCTGATTCAGATTACGGGGCATCCAGTCCGCACTGGACAGATAAATGCTCTCGTTCCCATGGTTGGAGAAATAGAATATCCTGCTGTGCTCCAAATATTTCCCGATGATGCTCCTGACCTGAATCCGGTCACTCACTCCGGGAATCCCAGGTACAAGACAGCATATGCCCCTGATTATCAGCTGAATATCCACTCCGGCCGCCGATGCTTCATAAAGCTTCTCTATCAAAGGAAGATCGACAAGTGAATTCATTTTGGCAATGATCACGGCCGGATGCCCCTTATGGGCGTGCTGAATTTCCCGGTCGATCATCTGTTCGATTGCCTTCCGTAGTCCTGACGGCGCCATGATCAGCTTATCCATGTTCATGTCCTTTGAATATCCGGAAAGCATATTGAAAAACTTCGAGGCATCATGGGCCATTGTTTCATTGGCAGTCAGGATTCCCATGTCCGTATAGAGCTTGGCCGTCTGATCGTTATAATTCCCTGTGTTCAGATGAAGGTACCGTTTGATTCCGGTTCCTTCCTTTCTGACCACTAGCGAAACCTTGGCGTGGGTCTTAAGTCCAGGATATCCGTAGATGACATGACACCCGGTTTTTTCAAGCCTTTTAGCCCATATGATATTGTTTTCTTCATCAAATCTCGCCTTCAGTTCAACAAGGACGGTTACCTGCTTTCCCTGTTCCGCCGCGTATGCAAGAGCCTTAACGATGGGCGAATCTCCCCCAACCCTGTATAGGACCTGCTTGATGGCCAGCACATTCTTATCCCGGCTGGCTGTCTCGATGAAATCGACTATCGTACTGAAATCATCATAGGGGTGATGAAAAAAAAGATCTCCGCGCTTGATCTCGTCAAAATAATCCTCATGCACCAGTTCCCGCCGAACCGGTTTGAACGGATCCCTCTCCTGACGGATGAATTTTCCCAGGTTGAAGAATGCTGTCATGTCCAAAAATGTGCCGTACTCAAAGACGTGGTTCCCTTCAACCTCGAAGTTATCCATCAGAAATTTTCGGAGAGTGGGATCGGTTGGGCTTTCCAGTTCCAGCCGAACAACTTCCCCCCATTTCCTGCGTCTCAAGGATGCCTCGATCTCAACCAACAGATCATCCGCCTCTTCGTCGTTGATATCCAGGTCGGCATTCCTTGTGATCCGATACGTCGTTGTACTGATGATTTCCCTTCCCTGGAACAGTTCAGAGATGAAAAGCTTGATGATTTCCTCAATTAGTACATACCGGCCAGCTTTACCGTATTTCAATGGAACGAAGCGGGACAGGCCGGATGGGACCTGAACAGTCGCGTAATCGAAAGTCGCTTCCTGCTGGTTTTCGCTGTCAAAAAGCACGGCGATATTAAGACTTTTATTGAAAATCAAAGGAAATGGCCGAACGTAATCAATGGCCATGGGCGTCAGTACCGGATAAACAGACCGCAGGAAATACTGCCTCAGATAGTCCAGTTCATCGGGAGTTATCTCCTGGACAGGCACCAGATGGAATCCCAGCGTGGGAAGGTCCTCGGTTACAATGCGTTTGCATATCCGCTCCTGTTCGGCAATGAGTGACCTCGTCTCTGCCATGATCCCTATCAACTGCTGGACAGGTGTCATACCGGCAGGGTCAGGAAGATTGAAATCCGCATTGATCTGGTCCACCAGTGATCCGACACGGACCATGAAGAACTCATCAAGGTTTGAACTGAAAATAGCGGAAAATTTCAGACATTCCACAGGGCTTTTTCCCTGCTGCGGCAAAGATTGCATCAAAACCCGGCGATTGAAGGCCAGCCAGCTGAGCTCGCGGTTAATATAATGTTTCATGACAGGATTCAAGATTTCACATCCTTCAGCAGAATATCATACCCGAAAATCTCATAAAAGGAATTCATCATCGCATCCACTGCAAATTCCTCGAAAAAACACGGTCTCAGTTTCTCTATGCTGATTTTCAGCGTATCATCCGTCAGCTTGACCTGGTGAATGATAAGGCTTTGCTTTTTGGATTTGTCCAGAGCGTCGGCCAGGGATTGTATGGCGGCAAGTTTAAGAAGCTTGGTATCATTGAAAAGGAGCTGCTCGTTCCCAGACAGACTACCCTCACTGGAAATCGTGAAACTGTTGAGCGATATCCTGGCCGCAATTTCCATCATGCTGTCGGAAACCCCCAAAATGGAAGCATTCTTGATATTCTCATAAGTTGATTGATAATACTCGCTTTGCTTGTTGAATTTGCCTGTTTCATGGAGGATGGTTGAAATCCTTAGCAACAGAAGATCCCGATTATCGAAATCCTCCGAATTCCTCAATGCAGCAAACAGCTTTATGACATTATCATCAATCATTTTGATATGACTGGTCGTCGAGTGGTATCGCTTCGATATATGCTTCGCGGCTGAGATTATGTCCTTGGTATATTCAGATTTCCGGTCATAGGGACTCTTGTTCTCCATCATTTCATACAGGATACCATCCCTCAACGAAACATCCGGTATATGCACGAACTCCGCAGACGTATGATTCAGGAACTGTTGGAAGATCACGAATGCTGAAAGCACCTCTTCATAATCAATATCCAGATCGATTATGCATCGCTTGAATTCAGATTCTTCCTGCATGAGGGAATTGAAAATCTTATCAAAATACTTTCGTTCCAGTCCTTCGCCTTTTTTCTTGAATGCATCGCTGATGACTTTGATTGAACCGCCGACCGCAACGAAGTGACTTATCTTCTTACGGGTCAGGTAACCCTGAAGATTCTCGGTATGAGCAAACGCATAATCCTGAAGGATCAAAGGGGTGAAGAGTGAAACCGCTTCAATCTCCCTGATCATGTTCTTGAGCAGCATCGTACCCAGACGTACCTCATTGTTCCGAACCAATTTCCCACTCTTATAGATGATGACTTCTGAACTCCCTGAACCTACCTCCACAAGAAGCATCCCCTCCTTGCGCATGTCAGCATATTGAGGAAGAGCATATTTCAGTGCCAGATATGTCAGTGACCTTTCGATAGGCTCTGCGAGTATTTCGATATCCAGCCTGGTCTTCTTGGATAACTGATCCACAACGAATTGCCCGTTCTCAGCCTCTCGGACCGATCCGGTCGCTACTGTACGCACCCGTTCAACACCATACTCCGTCATCATTCTTGAATAGTATTGCAGGATCTTGGTGGCTTCCAGGATGGCATGCCTCGAAATCCTTTTATTCCTGAACGAATCCAATCCGAACATGATCTCAGATTTCAAATCCTCCAGGACATTTATCTGGTTCAGTTCATTCACTTCAATGATTTTCAGTTTTATCGTATGTGAACCGATATCTATTGCTCCCAGCAGGCTCATCTTCTCAGCTCCTAATGTTTCCTCTAAGAATGCATTGTCCAATTATTCATTCCCATTTCAAGGATCTTGAAACAGTTATCCTCACTATATTACTTTTATTCAATCCTATCCACGGTTTTTTGTTGAATTGCAGCTGCTGTATTTTAGCTTGGACTATGGACTGCAAGGGGTGTATAATATACTGATAGAGAATATCCCTGTGATTGAAGAGAAGATTGCCAAAGGAGCCCTACTTATGCCAGATAAAAATATCGAGATGATGAAAAAATTCCTGGAAGAGAAAAAGAAGAAGGCCGCAGCAGACAGTGTAGCGCGACCAAACAAGAAAATCGGAAGCACTCAGAAGGGCTTCAACAGCAAGAAAACCGGTGGTGCCCTGAATAAGTGATTTGGATTAAAAGGCTGTGCAGACGATTGTCTGCACAGCCTTTTCTATCTATTGAGTCTTATTCCGATCAGTCTCTTATTTCAGGAAGGCAGAAAAAGAACTCTGTTGTGCCGTCTTTCTCGGAAATGAGTTCTATCAATGACCCATGGCCTCTGATGATCCGTGCCGCAATATGCAGACCCATTCCATAGCCTTTTCCTGTCGCTCCACGTCCCCGGTAGAACATTTCAAAAATACTTTGCTGCTCATCCTCAGGAATACCGGCTCCTAAATTGCTCACGGCAAACCGTAATCCCGAATCTGTTTTTTTAATGTAAAAAAGGATTTCGGTATCCGCCCACGCATATTTGAAGGCGTTATTCAGGAGATTGAACACGACCCGCCGAATCTTGGCCCCATCAATCAGGATCATCGCTTTTTCTGCTTCAGGCTCGATTGTGACAGTCAGCCGCTGATTCCCCTGGACCAAACTAAGTCTCGCCTCATGGACGATCTGCCTGACAAACGCTCCGGCTTCTATCTTCTCCAGATCAAACACGAATCCGTTGCTCACCTCATATGCCGAATCCAGAACGTCGTAGATCAGTTTTTCAATATCGGAAGTGTTTTCCAGAATTCCTTCTGCATAGCGGATACGGATTTCGTCCTGATTCCCGTGCTGTTCGATGCCTCTGGAGTACCCTTTTATCAGTGTCAGCGGCGTCCGTATATCGTGGGACAGGACAGAAAGAAAATCATAGGTCCGTTTGTGATTCTCTTCGATTTCCCGCGTCAGGTTTTCCAGTGTCTCTTTCAACCGCAGGCCATCATCCGGTGTGCGTGAATCATGTGATTCAATCAGCCTTCGCAGCCTTGCGGAGGCCATTTTCAGACGGCTGATCTCATCAAGCCCTGCGCCTTCATCCAGCTTTATTGCTTCCGGCAGCCGGTTTCGCAGCTTCATCTGCCGTTCAGAGGCGTGATTCAGTGCTTGAATGATGGATTCAATCGGTTCCGAAATCTTCCTGGAAAGATAAAAGGTCATGAGGCCGGCCATGAGGATCAATAAAAACCCCACAGTCATTGTAGACCAGAACAAATCAACAGCTTTCTGCTCAATCGCCGATTCATTCATGATTGCAAGCAGGCGCCACTTTGTCTGCGGCAGAATCATCTGCTTATATAAATGCTTTCCCGTGCTGTCAAGCTGCCAATCGCTGCCATTTTCCGGCCAGGATTCGGGTGTCACAAGAAGCTTGGCAATTTTTCCGGTATCCGGATGGGAAAGCACCAACTGTTTAGAATCCAATATGATGTAATAACCGTTCGGATCCTCACTGAAGTTCCTCATGAACTCGGAGAAAAAAGTAGCCTTCAGCGCAATTCCCGCATAGCCTATAGGCCAACGATTCTCATCAAAAATGGGGGTCATGGTGATGATGATGTGTTCCTCATCACTTCTCGCCACAAGAATATCGCTGGTCACGGTTTCGCCGGTATATTTGGATGTTTCAAAATAATCCCGGCCTGACAGATCCAGATCCTGAGCTTCAATCATCGTGGTCGCAAGAATCCGTCCGTCCTTATTGGTAACAAACAGGTCCTTATAAACATTCCTGGTTCTGTTCTTATCCTTCATCAGCTCTATCAGGTAAGTATCTGTGGATTTCTTTGACATATGGCCGTCAAAGAACGCCCGAATGCTGGAATCCTTTGCGAGAACATTGGTTTCAGCCCGATTCAGTTCAATCAGCAGATTGATGTTTTCGGATGCCCGGTCCAGCTGCACGGTCATGAGCTGCTGGACCCCCTGACGGATCACAGCAGCTGCCCGTTGATAAAGCACAGCTGCCGTGGTCAGGATGATGAGAACCGAGAGGCTTATGAAAACTAAGGCAATTCTTTTTCGAAGTTTCATGAGCCCTCCCCCCTATTTCAGAATGGCTGAAATGAAATGGAGGTGAGACTCCCCATCGTATCACTTATTATATCGTCAAATCACCAATTATAGAAACAAATGTCCGATTCCGGCTGCCAGCAGGACTGACAAAACCGTTCGCTGATACCAGATGATGATGATATCTTTGATTTTCAGCGGAATTTCCGTAGAAAGGATGCACGGTATGGATGCGGAGAAGAACATGATTGAAGAAACGGATATGACACCCATGACATAACGGGTAAGCGGTGCAGCTTCTGTCGTCAGGAGCGCCGGCAAGAACATCTCTGCCAATTCTACGGCACAGCCCTTTGCTGCCAGCATCGCATCAGGAATTCCAGCCAGGAGGGTCCAAGGTAAGAAGGCATAACCCATCACATCAAACAGCGGTGTGAATTTTGCCAGAGTCAGGCCCAGTAGACCGATTGAAAGAATAGTCGGCAGGATGCCCATCGTCATGCGGAAACCATCCCTAAGATTCTCATAAACATTCTTCCATATCGGCAGTGCGATGTGAGAACCCTCATAGCCATGTTGAAGGGCATGCTTCAGCAAATCCCCTTTGATCGTTTTTTCAGGATGCCCGATTCCCACATAGTCGTCTTTCATCCGGTTCAGCGGGAAAAGACGAGCCGTGATTGCCGTTACGACAAACGTGACCAGCATCGTTGTCCAGAAGTAGAAGTTCCATCGATCCATCAACCCGAGAGTCTTGGCAACGATGATCATAAAAGTGGTTGAAACGGTGGAAAATCCGGTAGCGATGATTGCGGCTTCCTTGATCGTATATTGACCGTCTTTAAAGACCTTGTTCGTGATGAGGAGTGCGATGGAATAGCTTCCTACAAACGATGCCACTGCGTCAACTGCGCTTTTCCCCGGTGTCATGAAAAGAGGGCGCATCACAGGCTGCATGATGACTCCTACAAACTCAAGCAGACCGTAGCCTACCATAAAAGCTAGGAATGCTGAACCGATCGGTACAAGGATTCCTACGGGCATGACCAGTTTGTCAAACAGAAAAGGGAGCATATCCGGTTCGAACAACCACGCCGGACCTAATTTAAATATGGCCATGATCGCCACACCGACCCCTGCAATCTTAGCAACTGAAAAAACAACGGATACCGGGGTGGCATTCCAGGTCTTCTTATAAAACGGGAAGACCGCACCCAGAATGATTACTCCCAGTGCGTAGTATGGCAGTATTCCTGCCGTGCTGTTCTTGATGAACGTTACAATGTGGTCAATCGGAATCGTTGACTTCCCTCCTAGTGTGATTGGGACAAAGAACATGAAAATGCCAAAAAGACTCAGGATAAAAAATTGCGCTTTTGTCCATAACGGATACTCTTGGTGACTACTGTCATTCAATTTAATCTGTTCCATAGTGAAACCTCCCGTTTTCTTTAATCGTAC
>CAZEHS010000100.1:0-10053 GCA_964511875.1 uncultured Peptostreptococcaceae bacterium | reverse complement strand
GAAGAAAATCACGTCTATCTCTCAGTCGGTCACCAGCAAATGATGACCGATCCTATAAAGCCTTTGGGAATGTCCTTATATCTGTTAGTATCTTTTGGACAGAGGTTTATAGCTGCTGGTAGATTGTTTGTCGATGTTGCGCCTATGCTTGTATCACCTGACAGCAGGAAAATGCTGTTAAGGACCATGGAAGAGCACGATCCCCTCATGAAGGATGCGCTCCTGACCATATTAGAACGAGATGATTTTATAAAACTCCTTCCCGATGAAAACAAGGAGCCTAGCCCTGATACTGACAATAGCAATGCCTCATGGGTTTTTCAGGCAGAAATAGAGAATGATCCGACAATCGTTCCCGATTTGATTAAAAAGAGACAAACGTCAATCGAAGCGTTAAAACAAACCATTCAAACGAAATCAGGAACAGATCTGATTGATTTCATCCTGGAAGATATAGAGGAGTTAAGGAATATTTTATTTGACCCCCAAAGTCGCCCAGTGTATATGACTGCCATGAATGCTCACACATGGATCAATGAAAAAATGAACGCATGGCTGGGTGAAAAAAATGCAGCAGACACGCTTTCTCAATCGGTACCGAACAATATTACTTCTGAAATGGGTCTGGCGCTTTTGGACGTTGCAGATGTGATTCGTCCTTATCCGGAAGTGGTTGCCTACTTAGAACAGGTAAAAGGTGATGACTTTTTGGATGAACTGGTTAGGTTTGATGGGGGCCAGGAAATCAAAGACGCACTTGAAGCTTATCTCGCCAAATACGGCATGCGCTGTGCCGGAGAAATTGATATCACCAGAACCCGTTGGAGCGAAAAGCCGGCAATCCTGATCCCTATGATTCTCAATAATATCAAAAACTTTGAGCCTGGTGCCGGCAAACGGAAATTTGAAGAAGGGCAAGAGGAAGCCTTGAAAAAGGAACAAGAGTTGCTGGATCGGTTGAAGCGGTTGCCGGAGGGTGAAGAAAAAGCCCAAGAAACAAAACGGGTGATCAGCCTTATCAGGAATTATATCGGTTATCGTGAGTATCCCAAATACGGTATGGTCAGCCGTTACCTCATTTATAAGCAGGCGTTGATGAAAGAGGCAGAGCAACTTGTACATGCCGACGTTATTCGTGAAAAGGAAGATATATACTACCTGACTTTTGAAGAAATTCGAGAAGCAATTCGCACCCATGAGCTGGATTACAAAATCATCAATGAACGCAAAGACGCCCATAAATTATTTGAAAAACTGACACCCTCCCGGGTGATCACCTCTGACGGTGAAATAGTTGCAGGGGCGTATAAACGCGAAAATCTCCCGCCGGAAGCCCTGGTAGGTCTGTCTGTTTCCTCTGGAGTCGTAGAGGGACGGGCGCGGGTCATCTTAAACATGGAAGATGCCAACCTGGAAGAGGGAGATATATTGGTCACAGCCTTTACGGACCCTAGCTGGACACCTCTTTTTGTAGCCGTAAAGGGCCTGGTCACCGAAGTGGGCGGACTGATGACCCATGGGGCTGTTATTGCCCGGGAATACGGGCTCCCGGCAGTAATTGGTGTAGAAAATGCCACGAAATTGATAAAGGATGGGGAGCGCATCCGTGTTCATGGAACTGAGGGGTATGTAGAAATCCTATAATTGGAAGAAGGAATACAAAAGAACGCAGGGATCTGCAAAACGATCCCTGCGTTCTTTTGTTTGGAGAGCTTAAAGTGTCTGAATCAGCATCTCCAATTCTTCAGATAAATCTTTCGCCAACTCAAAATCAGTTTCTTTTAATGCTGTTTCTATTTTTATTTCCAGTAATTTTTTCTTTTCTTCAAGCTCTAGATAATTCTTATTAAAATGACTGGCATAAATCATCTTTCTAAATTTTCTTATACTCATTTTTCTTATCGTCTTATCTTCAATGATCAAAACATAATCCATGCAGTTTACAATCGTATAGTAATCATGAGATATCATCAGAATAGCACCCGGATAATTATCTATGGCTTTTTCAAGTGCGATTTGTGAATAGGTGTCTAAATGACTAGTCGGTTCATCAAGAAGTAATAATCCTGCCTTTTGAGCAGAAACCTTAGCCAGTTGAAGGATATTCTTTTCTCCACCAGATAATGAGCCTATCTTTTGATTGATGATTTCTCCGTGAAAACCATAGTTTGAAAGATAAGATCCGATTTCCCTGGGTGTTTTAAATCCAACATCGAAGAACTCCTCAAGTATTGTATTGGATTCATTCAGTATTTCTCCTTGAAACTGCGATAAATACGCCACAGTGGCGTCAGCATGCATTTCAATGGAATCATGAGTGTTTTTAAAGATTTCTCGGAGTAAAGTCGTTTTCCCAGTACCGTTTGATCCGATAAGAGCGACCTTATCAGTTGAACTGATCTCGAAGTTGACATTTTCAAGGAGCAGCTCATCAAATCCAACACTGTAATCATTCACTTTTAAAGCAATGGCGTCGATGATTTCATTATCAGTAACAAAACGGATATCCGGCTGTTTAATATCTACAAATGGTGCTTTAATTCTACGGGCTTCTAATCTTTCTTGATTCTTGACTCTTGCATTTAAGGCTTTTCCTCTGGAAGCTTCGGAATTATGGGATGCAATCAGTCTCAGATTGTCGATGATGACCCCGTAACGTGCAATTTCTTCATCATCAGCAATGGCGAGTTCCTGTAACTCGATTTTTCTTTGAAGCAATGAGAAATTGTAATCGATATATCTTCCGTTAAACTCCTGGAGTTCCATGTTTTCAAGGTGAACAATCTTGTTAAAACAATGATTGAGCAGATACCTGCTGTGCGTTATAACGAGCAAGATTCCTTTGTGAGAATTAATCAGATTTTTAAGCGAATTAAGATTATCAAAGTCTAAGAATACATCGGGTTCATCCATAATCATTACATCAGGACGATTAAGCATTTCCTTAATCACCTGAATAAGCTTGAATTCACCGCCACTGAGTTCAGATACCATTCGATCCTTACACTTGATCAGGTTTGCAAGATTAAGCTTTTTATTAATGGTGCTTTCAAAATCATCCCCGCCAATCGCATCGAATGCATCTAAGGCTTGCTGATACTTTTCCAGTAGGGGTTCAATATCCAAAGATTTTTCCATTTCAGTGCAAATGGACGCTATTTTATTTTGCAGACTGATGAAATCTTCGCCAATATATTCAAAAACTGTCGTATCTTTTGTGCTGTCAAGCTGTGAGAACTGACTGACATAGCCAATTGTACAGTCTGGATCCAGCTCTAACGCTCCATCGAACATGTATCTTTCGGGATCCATGATTATATCTACCAGTGTACTTTTTCCACTGCCGCTTGTTCCGATGAAAGCGCAATGCTGAGCCTCTTCTAATGTGAATGAGATCTTATTGTATAGGTCTTTTTGCGGAAAAGAGTAGGACAGGCTATCGATTTTTATCATATTGTTACCTTTCTTCATCATTAAAAAAGAGCCTCTATAACAAGCTCTTCAGTATACAATATTCCCAATCGCAATTCTGCAATTGATTATTATGCAGTTACGGCACTTTTATAGGTTAACCGCAATAGCATATCACTATTTAAAACTAATTTCAATCAGCCTTGACTGTTGAAGAATGATAAAGAACAGCTGCAGGCAATTTTTTAAAATGCAAGCAGCTGCTTTAGTTATTCCAGAGACATTTTGATAGCGTGGAAATCATATTCCTTCACCAAGTTTCCAATATCCCGCATCACCGTATCAGGTGGAACTGTTTCTGGGATTTTGAAGAGCTTGTAGAATTCAGGAGTATCAAGTGAAACAGCCAATGCAGCGTCACGGATAGTCATCGAACCCGTAACCGCCTCAACATTTATAGGGGAAACTGAAGCATCAGAAGGGATTGTACCGTTTGCCGAGGTTGAGAGGGTTGCTTTCATTCCATCAAAATCGAAACCGGGAACCATTTCTGAAATGGCCTTCATCAGAGTTGTATCCGGAACGGTTTCAGGAATGCCGAACTTCTTATAGAATTCATGCAGATCCGTATTTGTGGCCTTTGCGGCATCCTGGATGCTCATATAGCCTTTGATTTCCTCAAAGGAAATGCTTTCACCGGTTTCCAACTGTTCTGGGATTAAGGGGTAGATTCCGGCCGCCTGTGCTGCGAAGATGGACCCGAAGAACAGGATGATGACCAGTATGATGGAGAGGAATGGCATTACGGTTTTCTTGCTGATTCTGTTTTCCAATGCTCCCGCTTTGGGGCAATCCAAAACACACAGTGAGCAGTTGATGCATTCTGCGCTGTAAATCTTTGTGCTGTGCCGGACATCGATGTTCATGGGGCAAACCCTGTTACAGGTGCCGCAATCGATGCAGAGGTTTTCATTTCGAACTACTTTAAAAGGGCTGAGTTTTCCGATGATGGCGTATATCGCACCCATAGGACACAGGTATTTGCAGAAGAACCTGTCATAAAGGACGGAGCCGATGATTGTGATACCCAGCAGGATGAGACCGACAGCACTCTCAGACCAGACACTTTCAAGCCCTTCGGGAAGATGTGCATAGGCTGCCCATGGATCATAGGGTGCCATCCAGAGTCCTGCGGTTTTCCAGGCGTAAAAAACCGTAGCAGCAAGAACCACATATTTCAAATAACGTAGGGGTCGGTCCAGCCACGGCGGCAGTTCCAATCTGTGCTTGAACAGCTTATTGCCCAGCATTGCGAAAAATTCCTGAATGGCCCCGAAAGGGCAGATGACACCACAGAAGCTCCTTCTGAAGAGTAGGGCCACCACCAACGTGATTCCAAATAGAATAAGCGTCCCAGAAAAAATCTTACTGATAAGAGTGCCGGCAGTAAAGATCTGATACAGGCTTTCCAGGCCGCCGTACGGACATAGAGCGTGGATTGACGGGGCTTTTCCGCCGCCAAGGGTGATATGCATGTAAGAGGCAGTGGTGATCAGCACTGTGAACAGCCCTAAAAGTCCCAATCTTAGAATGCTGACAGTCTTGTTTTTCGGTTGTTTCATGAATTATAATCTCCTTTTCGTGTGCGTTTCTCAGCTTGTTGTCAGTATAGGAGAGAGGTGTGTCAAAAGTTTGTCGCCTAACGATCTCTGTTGAATGACGCAGTTGAAATCAAAAAAGGTCACAAAAAAGTTCAGGCACAACCTATACACTTTAAAATTCACTAAAGTGTATAAGTGTGCCTGAATCCCATACGTTCGTATGAAACCATCAATGTGGGTCGTGTTCAATAGACTCCTTTGATGAGAAAAAACGAGCCTCGAATCGTTCCGGCCAACTTGGACTTCTGCCTTGCAAACTTGAATTTTCCTTCCAATACTACCGGCACTTCCATACCTTCAGCCAACTTAAAGCCCACAGCCCGTTTTTTCGGATCATCGACCGTGTACATGACATTGAGCACAAGGCCATCCTCATAAAAAACATAGGCGAATTTGATGTTTTCCACTTGGAAAGATGAGGTCTCTAAAGGTCTCGCCTCAAATACGATATCACGTTCCACTTTTAAAATTTGGTTCACATAGTCAAGGGTCTTTTGGCTCTCTCCAGCAGGGACCACCGCAAATTCATGCTTGTATTTGTTCATAAAGTAACGGGCTTCATTAGCCCGTAAACCTGCAAGTGCTTCCGCTACAGGTGAAGACTCAAAACCGACTGCAGACACATTCTTAAAATCAACAATATAGGACATAGCTGCTTCTCCCTCCTATATATTATTTATCAATTTCAAAACGATCCGACACTAACCTCTCCCGCACGTTTATAAGAGGCAAAAATTACGCCCTTGGGCGACGTTATGGAATCCATAAGTGTGAAAGCGGCAGGGATAACACCCTCAGCAAACAAACGCTTCCCCGAGCCCAGTGTAATGGGAAATGTTTTGAGCCAAAGTTCATCTGCGAGGTCGTACTTCAATAGCGTTTGGATTAGATTCCCACTGCCATGCACTTGCAGGTCGGGGCCTTCCTGAGCTTTCAATTCTTTTATTTTTTCCACAACATCACCTGTTATAAAGACGGAGTTTTTCCAGTCGTGCTTTGCGATGGTATCTGAAACAACATACTTGGTCACGTCGTTGATTCCCGGCCAGTCAGATTCATGCTGGGGCCAATATGAAGCAAATATCTCAAATGTTTTTCTTCCTAAAAGCAGATCAAAGGGCTTGCTCATCTGTTCTCCCATAATCTTGCCTGCAAATTCGTCAAAATATGGAACAGTCCAGCCACCATATTTGAAACCGCCAGAAGTATCTTCTTCAGGTCCGCCTGGCGCCTGCATGATTCCGTCAAGAGTAATGAAAGATAGAACTATGATTTTTCTCATAATACTTTCTCCTTATGGTTTTTGTTTTAAAGAAGCTGTGGATTTGCGTAATGCAGCTCCACAACGCCAGAAGAAAAAACCCGGGACTCAATCAGTTTAAGATTTTCCTGGTGACCCTGTTTTATAAACAGGGGTATTCCGTTTTTCAGCAGAATTGGGTTTAAAAACAGCCAGTATTCATCAATCAGGCTGTGAGTCATCAGAGCCTGGGCTGCTGAGGGGCTTCCGAACATCAGGATGCTTTCTCCCGGCTGCTGCTTGAGCCTTCGGACTTCGCTGACAAGGTCATTCCCAATGAACTGGACTTTGTCACCATCCTGGCCTTGCATTGTATGGGAAATGACCACTTTATTGACCCTGTTGTACCACTGGGAGTGGGTGATATCATGTTCTGAAGCATCCGGCAGCTCAGCAGCGGTGGGCCAGTACGCCGCCATCATGTCGTAGGTGACTCTACCATACATTGCGGTATCGGCTTGATCCGTCAGTTTTTTGATGTAGCCGAAGAGCTCGTCATCGATCTTGATCCAGTCTATTTCCCGGTCAGGACCTGCAACAAAGCCATCCAGGGAGATGTGGTCCGATAAGATCAGTTTTCGCATTGTATCCCTCCTTTGTCTTCAAAATAATCCATATTATATTTACCCTATATTGTCCTTGGGGAATCATAAATTAACAAAAATACCCGTAGCTGCTGAATTTTCTCAATCTGGTATCACAGGATAAAAAGGCACAGCTGAAATTTGATAAGGATACTTCGAATTACAATCGCTATAAGGACTTAATAAAAGCGATGTATATTTCAAAATCACTGATAACAGATGAAATCAGTAGAAGAGGTTGATCTTCAGTTTGCTCAAAAGCGGACCTGATGGATCAACCGACGTTTCCGATATAAGTGTTGAGAATCACTCCAATCAGCCCCCAGGCTGTGCCAAGAATCGCACCGCCGATCACATCCCTCGGGTAGTGCATCCCCACATAAATCCGGGTGATACCCACCCCAAAAGCCATAGAATACAGCAGAAACCATAAGGGGAAATTTCCTTGGAAATAGTGGAGCAGCAACGTTGACAAGAAAAATGCCTGACTGGTGTGACCGCTTGGGAATGAACACCCGCTGGCCTGAGAACCAACGATGCGGCTGTTTTTCAGCTTGATATAGGGACGGGTTCGGTTAATCAGGACTTTCATAAGCGCAACCACCAGCCAGAGCGACAAAGTACCAAGCGTCAGCTCATACGCCAATATATGATTCACATTAAAAAACAAGACCAGCGCTATCGCCATGGAAAAAATGCCGTTTCCAATCTGTGAGAAGCCCAACATTGTCAGATCAAGCCAGGGAGCACGACGTCCAAGCATATTGAAAGCCGTGAAAATCCAGACATCAATCCGCTGACCGACAGACCAAAGAAGAGAGAGGCCTACGAGGCTGAAAACCAGTACCATGGTTACAATTGTTCTTTCTGCAGTGATACTCGTCCACAAATAGCGCCAGATGTCATTTGGCATCACCGCTATGAACGCCGCCAAAAATAATACCATACACATAAGAAGATATATAGGCGGGATTTCGTTTGTCCATTTTGTGATTTTTTTCCACACTCGCAGGATTTTCAGTGCCAACAACCTGCCCTCTTCAGGAGGGCCCATTTCTTTACGTTTCAAGGCTTTCACCTGATTCCTTCAATCCTTTTACATCTTCAGGACCAACCATCACGGTCAAAGCCTGCCTCCGTACTTCAATTCGAACCGAACCCTCTCCCAGAGCGATTCCGTCTGCCATAACTGGCATTGCCGGGGTGGTTTCAATGACCAGGCTGCGCACACAGAAGTGTTGAATGCGGGGGTCCTCCTGTGTTTCTGTTCCGGGCTCATTAAGTATGTATCCTATCAAATCAAGCTTTGAAAGATCTGCAAAGAAAGAAACGTCCAGCAGGCCGTCGGTGAAGGCATCCGGAGCGCCTACCTGATAGTGCCGGCCTACATAAGGGGTGTTGGAAACCATCACCACATGCCCTACCTCACGGATCTCTTGCTTGCCGTCCAGCACAAGACGAATCTCGGAAGGGAGAGATGTGGTTAAGGTTGTTAAGAAATCTCCCATCCGTGCAATGTCTCCATGTTGAATATCATCACCGGAGGAAAACAGGTTTGAAAGCAACCCCACTGTGCACACTTCTATGAACGCAGTATCAATATTACCGCATGCTACGATCCCCATATCCACTTTAAGGGGCTTTCCGTTTTGAAGAATAGCGATTGCAGCCGGGATATCAGCAGGAATGCCCAAGCTGAGCGCCACATTATTTTGCGTACCCGTTGGAATAATGCCAAGAATCCCCTTAGTGCCCAAAAGGGCTCTGGCAACCGTTGAAATGGTACCGTCCCCGCCGCAGACAACAAACAGTTCGATTCCCTGAGCAATCGCATCACGAACGACGGACGGAAGATCGCAATCTGCTTCAATCAAATAGGGCTCTGGTATGAATTCACAGGCCTGCATTTCTCGAATCACATCCATGAGCTGAACGGGGGATTTGTCATTTACTCCTGAACCTGGATTGAAAATCAATTTGACTCGCATGGCACGATTATTTATGCTTCTGAAATTCATATGGAATGTCCTCTCGATTTCTCTGCCATCTTGTACTAACTTTATGGTTTTCGCTCCGGGAATTTTGTAAGCCCCCTATTACCATCATACCTTAAAATAGGGGTTGCGGTTCAATACGGTGAAATGAGCATTCGTGAAGGTGGCTTAATCCTTTGTAATTTTAGCTTTGGCAGGCGTACATAAAGGCACGTCCTAATGAAAGCGTAGAGGTGCGTTTGGCCATCAAGAAAGCCATCAGTCAGGTTTATTCCCTGACTGATGGCTTTTTGCAGTGCTTTATCCTTCTAATGCAGGCAAGGCAAAGGTGTCAGGCTTGGATTATCCATGGAGCAGTCATCAAGACTACATCAACGACCAGAGACCTTCCATTACAGACAAGGCATTCCCCCTGAGTCTTTTTTCAGAGAAACCGGAAAAAGCGGTAGTGACCTATCTCGATTGAAAGCTGCTACTTCACAAAGTTCACAGCATTTGCTTTTCGCTCAGGGGCGGTGGTGCCGCTGGTTTTCTTATAGCCCAGTGCTACTGTGAAACATGGCTCGTAACCTTCGGGTATACCCAATTTAGCCTTGTATTCAGAGCCCTTTTCACCTTTGAGCGCAAAATTGCTCAGGCCTACCCAGCAGGACCCGATATTGATTGATTCGGCAGCCAACAGCATGTTCTGCGTCAGAGCGGCACAGTCGGTTACGGAATAAGGAGAATCTGCAACTGCGGATACAACGACGGCTGCAGGGGCATGGTAAAGAATATTGAAGGCGTCGTTTTCACTGTATTTACGGACATACTCATTGTCGCTGATGGCCATGGCGGCCTTTGCATCGGCGTTGATATCCCTTAGAATATCGGGATTCTGAACTACGGTAAGATACCAGGGCTGCGCGTTCATTGCGCTGGGAGCGTAAAGACCGGCTTCCAGTATGGTGTTCAGTTCTTCTTCCTTAATCATCTCTGGCTTGTAGAGGCGGACGCTTCGCCGACTTTTGATATTCTCGATCGTTTCGTTCATTGTGAATCCTCCGTCAAATTTAATGGTTGCCATGAAACCAGTATAGGCGTTATTATTTAAAATAACAGTA
>CAZEHS010000099.1:0-10120 GCA_964511875.1 uncultured Peptostreptococcaceae bacterium | reverse complement strand
GATATTCATAACGGAGCAAGGGGTCGTCCGCCAGGCGCCACTGCCTCCTGCAGTATTTGAAGCTCCAGCCGTTGCCTTCACGAGGAAAGTCAATCCATTCAGGATGGCCGAATTCATTTCCCATGAAATTCAGGTAACCGTCACATCCCAAGGTCAGTGTGATGAACCGGATCATCTTGTGCAGATCCATCGCTCTTGAAATGAGAAGATTCTCATGGCCTTTAGCCATGTCCGTATACATGGCCTTGTCGGCTAATCGGAAAATCAGGGTTTTATCGCCGACCAAAGCCTGGTCATGGGATTCCACGTAGCCGATACGTTTTTCCTGAGGCCGGTGGGTGGTCAGTTCATGCCACAGCTGGTTCATATCCCACTGCTCGTCGGGGTGCTTCAGTATTCTGATCCAGAAATCGGGCATCCCCATAGCAAGCCGGTAATCAAAACCGATGCCTCCTGCTTCGATAGGAAGGCACATGCCGGGCATACCGCTCATGTCCTCAGCGATACTGACAGCATCAGGGCGTACTTCCTTGATCAGTTCATTGGCGAACTGAAGGTAGGTGATTGCTTCAACATCGGTGTTCAGGCTGAAATATTTACTGTAATCGTCGAAGGCCGTTCCCAGACCATGGTCATGGTAGCACATGGAAGTGACGCCATCGAACCTGAATCCGTCAAAATGGTATTCGTCGAGCCAATACTTGATGCTGGAAAGAAGGAAATGGATCACCTCGTGCTTATCGTAATTGAAAAGCTTGGAATCCCAGGCACTATGATTTCCTTTTTCTCCCCGGTGAAAGAACTGGTGGACCGTGCCGTCAAATTCGTTGATGCCCTCGGCGATGTTCTTCACCGCATGGGAATGCACAATATCCATGAGCACGCTGATTCCAAGCCCGTGGGCTGTGTCAATCAGATACTTCAGATCATCCGGTGTGCCGAACCAGGAGGAGGGAGCGAAAAAGTTGGACACATGGTACCCGAAGGAAGCATAATAGGGATGTTCCATGATGGCCATCAATTGGACGGTGTTATACCCGCTGGCCTTGATTCGCGGCAGGGTGATGTCGGCGAACTCACGGTAGGTTCCGATGGATTCCTTTTCCTGGGCCATGCCCACGTGAGCTTCATAGATGCACAATGGCTTCCCTGTATCGTTCTTGAATCCTGCATCGGTCCATTGGAACGGGATGTCCGGCATCCAGATTTGGCCGCTGAAATCATGGGAAGTGGGGTCCTGGACAGTTTTACGGATATAAAGGGGAATACGGTCACGGACGATACCTTGGGAGCGGACACGAACCTTAACCCGAGACAGGTGGGTCAGGGTATCACGGCCGGGGATGAAAACCTCCCAGGAGCCGTCGGGGTGTTTGTGCAGGGGGAAGTCTTCTCCATTCCAGCCGTTGAAATCCCCTAACAGATGGAGGGTGTCAGCATCCGGAGCCCACTCCCGGTAGATCCACCCGGAAGCAGAGGGATGAAAACCATAGTAGTGGTGTCCGTTGGCGAAGGTATTGAAGTCCGGGTGGGTTCCCAACAGGGCTTTCCTTACCTGGGTATACCGGTCCATACGGAGGCGCAGGTCTTTTTCATATGGTTTGATCCAGGGATCGATTTCAAGGATTTTAAGTGGAGTCTTATCGTGAGAATTCGGCATGGAATCTCCTTTCATTCTTATAAGAGGATGCGGCAGACGTTACTTTCCTATTTATACCTGATTCTGAATGAATTACGCAACTCATCTCATCGAGTTGACTGAATTATAACACAAATTTCTTATCCTAAAGACTGTAAAATACGATAAACTGGGGATATACGAACTTGAAAGAGAGGCTCCCCATGAACGAGAGAGCAATTACCGTCAAAAACCTGAATAAATCATTCGGCAGTCTCAAAGCAGTCAATGGTTTGGAATTCTATGTGGATCAGGCCGAATGCTTCGGTCTGCTGGGGCCGAACGGTGCAGGGAAAACAACCAGCATGAAGATCCTATATGGGAAATCGGAGCCGGACCCTAATCCGCAAACCGTCATCGACATCTTCGGATGCCACCCGGGTACTGATGCTCTGACCATCAAGACATTTTCCTCTATCGTACCCCAACAGGACAATTTGGATCAGGAACTGAATGTCACTGACAACCTGCTGATCTATTCAAAATTCTATGGAATACCCTCTGAAATCGCTAAAAAACGCATTCATGAACTGCTGACCTTTATGGAACTGCAGGAAAAAGCGAAATCAAATGTCCGGGAACTGTCCGGTGGCATGCAGCGGCGGCTTACCATCGCCCGTGCTCTGATCAACAATCCACGGATCCTGATTCTGGATGAACCCACCACAGGGCTGGATCCGCAGGTACGCCACCTGATCTGGAATAAGCTGCGGGAGCTGAAGGAGCAGGGGGTTACCATCCTCCTGACAACCCATTACATGGAGGAAGCCTTCCAGATCTGCGACCGTATCATTGTCATGGATAAGGGCAAGAAAATTCTGGAGGGAAATCCCAGGAGCCTTTTAAAAGAGAACCTGGAAGCGTTTGTCATGGAAGTGTACGGAGTCAAGGGAGAAAACGCAGGCCTTGGGGAGTGTATCGCCCAAACCGGCCTACGACAGGAAATTCAGATGGATACCCTCTTCATCTTCAGTGATGAGCAGGAAAAACTCACATCGCTTGGGGAAAGTCTCCGAAACGTCGACTTCTACATCCGGCATTCAAATCTCGAAGACCTATTCCTCAAAGTGACAGGGAGGAGTCTCAATGAATTACAGTGAAACCTACAGACCGCCAGCCTGGCATAAACGGCTGCTCAGTGTGTGGTACCGGCATTACCGGGTATACACCAGCAACTTTTACAGCAATGCCTTCCCGCCTTTCATGGAACCGCTGATTTATCTGGCGGGTCTGGGTATCGGTATGGGCAGCGCCATGAACACGGGAAACATCAAATACACCCTGTTCCTAGGGAGCGGCCTCATCGTAACAAGTGCCATGTTCACCGCTGTCATGGAATGCACCTACGGAACCTTCATCCGGCTGGAGTATGACAGGGTGTACGAAGGGATGCTTGGTGCATCCTTGTCTCCGGCCGATCTGATCGCAGGGGAGATATTCTTTGTCGGAACCAAAGGATTTTTCTTCTCCTTTGCCGTTATGGTTGTGATCTGGCTTGCAGGAATCTTCACATATCCACTAAGCATCTTTGCGATACTGGTCGGATTTCTCACTGGAATCATGTTCGGCGCCCTGGGGATGTACATCACATCGTTAACGCGAAATATCAACCACTTCAATTTCTTTTTCACCGGCTTGATTTCTCCGATGTTCTTCTTTTCCGGCGTGGTGTTCCCCCTCGAGAATCTTCCGGCTTCTCTGCGTTTTTTTGCAGAGGTGATTCCGCTGACCCATGTGGTGCGGTTGGCAAGAGCGTTTTGTGTTCCAGGGATGATGCACCCGGGGTTGCTTTGGGATCTGCTCTACTCCATCCTTTTCATCGGGGTATTTGGAGTTTTGGCATCCAAAGGGATGAAAAGAAGGTTGATTGACTGAGAAATCTTCATAAATATTCAGACCACAAAAACTGCTCCATGTCTTTTCGATATGGAGCAGTTTTTGTGCAATGGTGCAGGGTTTACAAAAGATTGAGAACGCAGTATGATAAATACAGAACATGTGTTCGCTATAAAAACGGTGGTGATGATATGGATGTGACTGAAAAACTCGGTATTCTGGCGGATGCCGCCAAGTATGATGTATCTTGTTCCTCCAGCGGAAGCGACCGTCCAGCCCAAAAGGGCGGCCTGGGGAATGCAGCCTTGGCTGGAATCTGTCACAGCTGGTCTGATGACGGACGTTGTATCTCTCTGTTGAAAATCCTGTATTCAAACGACTGCGCTTACGACTGCGCGTACTGTGTGAACCGTCGCTCGGCCCAGATTCCCAGGGCCAGCTTCACACCGGATGAGCTGGTGAAGCTGACAATCGGCTTTTATCGACGCAACTATATAGAAGGGCTTTTCATCAGCTCGGCAGTTCTGGGCAGTCCGGACCGCACCATGGAGCAGATGGTCACGGTGGTAAAGAAGCTGCGGACTGAAGAAAGGTTCAACGGCTACATCCATATGAAGGGGATACCCGGAGCGGATTATAGGCTTTTAGATGAAGCAGGGCTTTATGTGGACCGGATGAGTCTGAATCTGGAGGTTCCCTCAGATAAGGGGCTGAAGCTGCTGGCCCCTCAGAAGGACCAGAAAAGCATCCTGCTTCCGATGGAGCATATCAAACAGCAGATCATTGACAGCAGGGAGTCCCGGCAGAAATTCCGGGGTACGCCGGGATTTGTGCCAGCCGGGCAGACAACACAGCTCATGGTAGGGGCAACACGGGATTCTGACTTCAGCATCATCCGGGTTTCCGAAGCCATGTATAAGGGTCTGGAACTCAAACGGGTCTATTATTCCGCCTATGTGCCCATGGTCCAGGATAATCCCCTGCTGCCGTCAATCGTGAAAGCGCCTCTGCTCCGTGAGCACCGGCTCTATCAGGCGGACTGGCTGATGCGGTTCTATAAGTTCCGGGCCGAAGAGCTTCTAACCCGGGATTCTCCCAACTTCGATCCGGAGGTTGACCCCAAGGCCAACTGGGCGCTGAAGAACATCGCGTTGTTCCCCGTAGAGGTTAACCGGGCAGAATATGAGATGCTCCTTAGGGTACCGGGAATAGGTGTGGTTACAGCCAGACGGATTGTGTCGTCCCGCCGGTTTGCACGGCTGGGTTATGAGGACCTGAAAAAGCTGGGAGTCGTCCTGAAACGGGCCAAGTATTTTCTTCTGTGTAATGGTAAATACTATGGCGAAGGAGACGGGAACGCTGGTCTGATCCGAAGTCGGCTGGTGTTGGAAGATCCGGATGCCAAGCGGCTGAATCCGGCCCAGCTCAGTATGTTTGATCTCTACCCGGAAATAGAGATGAATCTGGAGAATAAGTTGATGGAACCACCGAACGCACCGAATGCACCGAAAAGGATAGGGTTAGGGTTTGTGGAGAAACGTGATCAGAGTTCAATCGGTGATTTCGGTGAATTCGGTGGTTACAATTAGAAGGAGTATTTCATGATCATTTTCCTTTACGACGGTACCTTCGAAGGCCTACTGACTGCCATCCATGAGGGCTACTACAGTCCTCTGAAACCAGACCGCATCGAGCTTCCTGACCATCGTCAAGAGAGCTTGATGGATCAGGTGATCTGGATTGAAACGGATATGGGGAAATCGGCCAAGGTCAATGACGCTATCCTGAATAAGCTGTCCAAGGATATTCTGGAACATATACTATACACATGGCTTTCTGAGGATGCCTCTGCCGGAACGGTCGTGTATGCATTTCTCCGTCATGCCTTCAAAACCGGGCCCGCCTGTATCAGCCATGAATCCCACCCCGCAGTGAATCCTCTCCTGCGCCTTTCGCGGGCAGTCACAAGGGAAAGCCACCGGCTCCTGGGCCTGGTGCGGTTCATGGAACTGGACAGCGGCATTTTCTACAGCCGCTTCGAGCCGGATTACAATATCCTGTCGATCCTGGCCTCCCATTTTGCCAGCCGCCTGGGTGATCAGATATGGGTGCTTCACGATGCAAGACGGGGACTGGCGGCTTTTTACAACAAAGAAACCTGGCATATCGCCGATGTGCCGATGCCGTCGGAGCTGGTGCTGCATGCCGATGAAACCCAAATGCAGGTCTACTGGCAGGAGTACTTCCATCGGATTGCCATCAAGGAGCGGAGCAATCCGAATCTGCAAAGACAGTTGATGCCAAAGAAGTATTGGAAATACTTGGTTGAAAAGCAGTGACTGGAAATTCATTGATTGGTGTCGGTTTACATTTGAGGGATCTGTGATTCTGAAGACAACAACGATCCTATTCCGAATGCTTCGGATATTCATTGTATTGCACATGCGGATCCGGAATTCGTAAGCTTGGTCGCGATTGATACCACAGCTTACAGGATTTCCATAGACAACAGGGCTGTAAAAAAGACGCTGACAATCCCCGCATGGTTGAATAGAAAGGCAGAGGAGCAGGGGGTGAATTTCTCTCAATTGCTTCAGTCAGCACTCAAAGAGCGTCTCCACATTGAGTCTGAAAGCTACCAGGGGAACCGAGTCATAACAAACAACGTCTGAGAGATAATACTCCCCAGACGTTCTTTTTTAAAACACATATTCGATTGCGCTCATACGTTTTCGAATATGTCCGAATATTTCAAAATCGTCCTTGACAACCGAAAACAAACGGACTACAATGAAATCAAATAGCACGCAAACGAAACATAACAGTCACAAACGAGCGCTCTCTGTGGTATGATTGACACAAGAATGATACTAACCGAAGAGGTGTGCCATGTTTGCAGAGGAAAGAAAAAGAGAAATAATTAAACTGTTACAGACACAGGGAAAAGTCAAAACCCTGGCTCTTGCAGAGCTTTTTGAAGTATCGGAGCCCACGATTCGACGGGATATAAACGAGATGGAGGATCAGGGGCTGCTTATCCGGACTCACGGTGGAGCAATAGCCATGGATACGGCCGAAAAAGAACCCAGCTTCGTTGAAAAATCAGATCGGCTGCAGAGCGAGAAGGAACAGATCGGACGGGTCGCCGCTTCGATGATCCACGATGGCGATACGGTGGTCATGGATACGGGTACGACAACTTTGATGATTGCCCGTCATATGCGTGCGGAAAACGTTACCGTGGTCACGAATTCTCTGGATATCGCCTACGAACTGGAAAATAAGCCCAATGTAGAAATCCTTATTACCGGCGGTGTGATTCGCTGGAACACACGGGCTATGGTAGGACCGGTTGCAGAATCGGCACTTGATCGCTTCAGAGTGGACCTGGCATTCATTGGCGCGAATGCGGTATCCATTGAAGACGGTCTGACCACTCCTAATATTGGGGAGGCTGATATCAAACGGAAAATGATTAAGGTAGCTAGAAAAACTTTTCTGGTGATGGATCATACCAAATTTGACCGAACGACCTTCAGCCGGATTGCTGATCTTTCGGAAATCAGCGGCATCATTACAGATCCGGGTGTGGATGAGGATATCATCCGCCGTTATGAACAGGCCGACGTAAGCATCATTTTGAAAGCAGGTGGCACGCGTGATCATTACAGTAACTCTGAACCCGGCAGTCGACCGAACAATCACACTGAATGAGCTGATTCCAGGACATGTGAACAGGGTCCTTGAGAACCGTCAGGACGCGGGCGGAAAGGGTATAAACGTCTCAAAAAGCATCAAGGCCCTTGGTCATGAAAGTCTCGCTTTTGCTGTACTGGGCGGGCGCAATGGAAATTTCATCTCTCATCATATAATGAGTATGGATATTAAGCTGGAAGTCTTCAACATACCTGGCGAAACCCGCCAGAACATGAAAATCGTCGATCAGAAGAACCATCAGTATACGGATATCAATGAAGCCGGTCCGGTCATTGAAGCCGGTACCGCTGATGAAATCAAAACCGCCATCGTAAGACTGTTGAAGGAAGGGACTGTACTTGTCCTGTCCGGCAGTGCAGCACCGGGCTTTGACAGTACCATCTACGCAGAATTGATCCGGGAAGCCAATCGGCAGGGATGCCGAGTGATTCTGGATGCGGATGATCTTTTACTGAAGGAAGCCCTTGCAGAGGCACCTTGGCTGGTTAAGCCCAACATTCATGAGCTGGAAGCTCTGGCAGGGCATCCTCTGGACACTATGCCAAAGTTGAAAGCTGCGGCCAGAACCATTCTGAATCAAGGGGTGAAGGCAGTCGTTGTCTCCATGGGAAAGGATGGCGCGGTCTGGATTGATGAAAAAAGGGCGTTCCTTGTGAAGTCACTTTCAGTGCCTGTCCGGTCCACAGTTGGAGCAGGAGATGCCATGGTAGCGGCATTGGCAGTAGCCCTGGATCAGGGTATTGATCCTGAAACAGCCATGAGGCTTGCAACCGTAAGCTCTGCCGCCAGCGTAATGGCCGAGGGGTCATCCAGTGGCGATCCCCAGGATTTAAAGGCGAAAATGAGCATTGTTGAAATCGTACCCTTAACGGAGGAATAATAGATGATCAAGGAACTTTTCACAGAAGAACTGATGATTTCAGAATTGAAGGCCGCCACCAAGCTGGAGGCGATTGAAGAAATGGTTGAACAGCTGAACCTCTCGGGGAAGCTTATCAATAAATCGGCATATCTTGAAGCGGTTCTTCATCGGGAGGCGGAATACAGTACCGGAATCGGTATGGGTGTTGCGATACCTCACGGGAAGAGCAGCGGAGTGAAATCACCGGCCTTGGTCTTCGCGCGCAGCCAGGCAGGCATTGATTTCGAATCCATGGATGGAGAGCCGACTTATCTATTATTTCTGGTGGCAGTACCTGAATCCGCCAATGACGAACATCTGAAAATTCTGGGACTGCTTTCCCGGAAACTGATGCATCAGGATGTTCGTCAGAAACTGATGGAGGCTGTCTCGTACGAAGAGGTCATTGACATCATAACCTAAGAATCGAGGGATGAATTATGAAAATTGTAGCTGTTACAGCCTGCCCGACCGGGATCGCCCATACTTACATGGCGGCAGAAGCCTTACAGATTGCTGCCAAAGCAAGAGGATACACCGTGAAGGTAGAAACCCGGGGTTCCGTCGGCGTAGAAAACGAGCTGACTGCTCAGGATATCAAGGAAGCGGATGTTGTCATCATTGCAGCAGATACGAATGTTCCCACCGAGCGGTTCATGGGCAAGAAGGTACTTAATGCAAAGGTTGCTGATGCCATCAAGAATGCAGAAGGACTCATCAATGAGTCGATGTCCGCACCGGTAATGAAAAAGGATCTTTCAGACAGAGTCAGCGAAATCAAGGAGCAGCGAAAATCACAATCCTCCGGATTATACAAGCATCTGATGACGGGCGTATCCTTCATGATCCCCTTCGTCACTGCAGGTGGAATCATGATCGCACTGTCCTTTGTCTTCGGAATCGAGGCATTTAAACAGGAAGGCAGCATAGCTGCAGCTCTGATGCAGATCGGCGGCGGTTCAGCCTTCGCACTGATGATTCCCATACTGGCAGGATATATCGCCTACTCGATTGCAGACCGCCCCGGTATTGTTCCTGGAATGGTCGGCGGAATGCTGGCAAGCTCCATCGGTTCCGGTTTTCTGGGCGGCATTCTGGCAGGCTTTATCGCAGGCTACACGGTCGATGCCCTGAAAAAAGCCATTAAATTGCCGAAATCGTTGGCGGGACTTATGCCGGTCCTGATTTTACCGGTCCTGAGCACTCTGGTTGTAGGTCTTATGATGATTTATGTGATCGGTAAGCCGACCGCTGCAATAAACAGTGGACTCAATGGATGGCTGCAGGCGATGAGCGGCGCAAACTCAGTGGTTCTCGGACTGATCCTGGGGCTGATGATGGCCTTCGACATGGGCGGACCGGTTAACAAAGCGGCTTACACTTTCGGTGTAGGAACGTTGGCAGCAGGTCAACCCAGTATGGTCATGGCAGCGGTTATGGCTGCAGGGATGGTTCCGCCTCTAGGCTTGGCCTTAGCTACGATTCTTTCCAAGAACAAATTCAGTACAGAAGAAAAAGAAGCAGGTAAGGCTGCCTGGGCATTGGGAATCTCATTCATCACTGAAGGTGCCATTCCATTCGCAGCTGCTGACCCCGCTCGCGTAATACCAGCCATCATGGCAGGCGCGGCAGTGACGGGAGCCCTCTCCATGGTCTTCGGATGCGGTCTTGCAGTACCTCACGGCGGAATATTCGTCCTCTTCATCCCGAATGCTGTCACCAACCTCATGATGTACATTGCTGCTATCGCGGCAGGTGTAGTGGTTTCCGCAGGTCTGATCAGCACTCTGAAAAAAGAGATCGTGTAACACCCTTGGCAGTGCCGGAGCGAAGGCTTCGGCACTGCCTGTCGTTAATTTCTTGGATAAGGCAGGGAGAAAAATGGTGGGTAACCACCGAATGCACCGAATAGGATTTGTATTTCAGCTGGAAAGACATAGGATCTGCCTCGGTGGATTCGGTGTTTTCGGTGGTTCCAAACTTATCAC
>CAZEHS010000098.1:0-10125 GCA_964511875.1 uncultured Peptostreptococcaceae bacterium | reverse complement strand
CGCTGGAGAGCTTAACTGCCGTGTTCGGGATGGGAACGGGTGTGGCCTCTCCGCCGTAATTACCGGATAACATGGTGAATCGCCCTGACCGCGTGTTTTTTCAACACCTCAGCGTCGTAACGACAAGATTAATAATACCATAGGGGTTTTGCTTTGTCAATGCGAAGAAGTCAAAAAGAATTGATTAAAACACGGCGGAAGAAAAACACCTCCCGCACGTGTATAATCAATGGTTACGCGACTTCGCGAATCTGCGTTTTCATATATTTGAAATAGGATTCATCCATTAATTCAAAGATGCAGAAGCCCCCAACCAATATGGTTTTACGAGCGATGACTTCCTTTTGCTGGCTGCGGTAAAGTGCACTTCGGCCATAATAGCACACGAAATCCAAGCCTTTTTCTTTCATCAGCGATTGAAATGCAGACTCTGCCTGATTGCTATTACGGGCAAGTATCCTGGTGACCCGACTTGAGAGGGATACTGTATCCGTCTGACCCTTTCTGATCTGTCTGATGCCGCGCAAAACCGCTTTTCCTTTTGACTCCTCGAAAGCGACTGAAAGCGCGAGAATCAGCCCGATGCCGCTGAATATCAATATCAGTCGCCATAACCAAACATATCGTTTCATGGCTGTCCTCCTAAATTTTAGATTCATCCGTTTTCAATGCGAGGCGGTCCATCATATCCAGCAGGGTCCCGGACATGGGAATCATTTTCACGCGATAAAGCTCAGGGTTGCCAAGCGGCGCATCCGATATCAGCTGTGCCCCGGACAGTATGCTTCCTTTTTTCATGCGAACCGTTTGGACACCTAAGGTGTGTCGAGCAGATTTCTCACCGACCATCTCCGTGTTGAACAGAAGCGCCCGTTCTTCATCCGGCTGATTGAAGCGATACAGTATCATATCCGAATCGGTTGCCATCCAGAAGATCTTAACCAGACCCGCAGCATCGGAATATGCCTTGATGAGTTTCTTTCGGTTGGTCTTGGTCTGATAACTGCTCAGCGGTACCTTTGCGACCTTGCCATTATCATAAACGAAAACCATGAAGCCGTCATAATTGATTGTAGGAAGGATATAGGCTATTTCCTCGCCTTCCTCCATGTCCAGTATGTTGGGCAGATAGGTGCCCAGATTGGAAGTCTTGTGATCATCCAGTTCATAGACTTTCATTTTGTAGACATTACAGCGATTTGAGAAAAACAGGACATCCGATCTGTTTGTGGCATCCCATTCCTGAGAGATGTAGTCATTATCCTTGATTTTGTGAGTTGTACTTGCTCTCAGTGAGACAAGGGATACTTTTTTTATATAGTTATGGTCTGTGAAGAATAGACGAAGATTATAATCCTCTACCAGTTCCTCGGTATCGGGTGTTTCGATATCTTCATCTGAGATGATTTCAGTCCGTCGTGGTCTTCCATACGTCTTTATCACATCTGCCAGTTCTTTTTGGATCAACTGGTGAATTTTGCGTTCACTTCCCATCAAATCATGGAGTCGCATCAGGGTTCTTTCCAACTCCTGGACTTCACTTATCCGTTTAAGAAGGTATTCTTTGTTGATATTTCTCAGACGGATATCCGCAACATACTCTGCCTGAATCTGATCCAGTTCGAATCCGGCTATCAGATTGGGAATAACCAGCTTATCCTCGGTTGTTTCCCTTATCAATCGAATGGCTTTGTCAATATCAAGGATGACGCGCTCCAGACCCTTCATCAGGTGCAGACGATCAGTCAGATCCTTGATATCGTAATTGATGCGATTCCTGATGCAGCGGACACGGAAACGAAGCCATTCCGTGATGATTGATCGGACTCCCAATACGATGGGTCTTCCGTCTATCAGCATATTGAAGTTACAGGAATAGCTGTCTTCCAAGGGGGTACTCCTGAAGAGCTTGTTCATCAGCTTGTCCGGATCTGTTCCCCGCTTGAGGTCGAAGGTGACTTTCAGTCCCTTCAGGTCTGTTTCGTCCCGCAAATCATTGATTTCGCGGATCTTACCTTGCTTAATGTGGTCCGCTACCTTTTCGAGAATCTGTTCTGTAGTGGTCGTGTATGGGATTTCAAATACTTCAATGCAGTTCTCAGCTTTGTTGTAGCGGTATTTCGAACGCAGCTTGAATGAGCCCTGACCGGTCTCGAAAATCTTCCGCATGGTCTCAGGATTGTAAATCAATTGAGCACCTGTTGAAAAATCAGGAGCTTTGAGGACTTCATGCAGATTCAGTTCAGGATTATCAATCAGCGCAATCGTTGCTTCACAGACTTCCTTCAGATTGAAACTGCAAATGTTTGAAGCCATCCCGACCGCAATACCCTTATTGCAGTTTACAAGGACATTGGGGAACGTCGTTGGAAGCAGTGTCGGTTCCTTCAGCTTGCCATCGTAATTATCGACAAACGGGACGGTGTCCCTGTCAATATCCTTGAAAATTTCTTCGCAGATCAGATCCAGTTTCACTTCGGTATACCGGGAAGCGGCATAACGCATATCCCTAGATGAGGATTTGCCGAAATTCCCCTTGGAGTCGATATACGGATGAATCAAAGCATCATGACCCCGGGTAAGGCGAACCAGTGTTTCGTATATCGCCTGGTCTCCATGGGGATTGAGCTTCATGGTCTGCCCTACTACGTTCGCCGATTTCGTCTTTTGTCCCGTCAGCAGCTTCATGCGGTACATTGTATAAAGGAGCTTCCTGTGGGAGGGCTTGAAGCCGTCAATCTCAGGGATTGCCCGTGATACGATGACACTCATGGCATAGGGCATATAATTCTTTTCAAGTGTCTCAGTTATGGGTTGGTTCTGTATGTTCTTCATCATTCACCTCATCAGGAAACATCGATCATATCTAAGTAGGTGTTTCCATGCAGTGCAATAAAACTCTTTCGCCCTTCCAAGTCATCTCCCAGAAGCACATCGAACATTCGTGTTGTCAGCTCAGCCTCTTCCGGCATCACCTTGATCAGCTTTCTGGTATCCGGACACATGGTCGTTTTCCACATCATGTCCGGTTCATTCTCGCCAAGGCCTTTAGACCGTTGGATCGTGTACGAATCCTTCAGCCGTGAGGTTATGCTGTTCTTCTCCTGATCCGAATAAGCAAAATAGGTTTGCTTTTTCGTGGATATCTCAAACAGCGGTGATTCAGCAATATAGACCTTTCCGACTTCAATAAGCGTCGGAACAAGCCGCCAGATCAATGTGAGGATAAGTGTCCGGATCTGGAATCCATCCACATCAGCATCCGTGCAGATAATGATTTTATCCCAGTTCAACTGGGTCAGGTCGAAGGTGTGAAGATCCCGATTGTGCTTAGTCTTGATTTCGACACCACAACCCAATACCTTCAATAAATCGACAACGATTTCACTGGCGAACACCTTGTCATAATCGGCTTTCAGGCAGTTCAGAATTTTACCGCGCACAGGCATAAGCGCCTGGAATCCGGCATCTCGCGCAAGTTTGCAGGCTCCAAGTGCCGAATCCCCTTCCACGATGTAGAGCTCCCGTTTTCCAAGATCCTTTGTCCTGCAATCGACGAATTTCTTGACTCGGGTTGCAAGGTCCATTTGTCCCGTAAGCTTTGTCCGAAGATTCAAACGGGTCTTCTCAGCCTTTTCCCGGCTGCGTTTATTGATGAGAATCTGTTCTGCGATTTTTTCCGCCTCGGCCTTATTCTCAATGAAATATATCTCCAGATCCTTTTTTATGAAGTCCGTAAGGAATTCCTGTATGAATTTATTATTGATGGCCTTTTTTGTCTGGTTCTCGTAGCTGGTTACCGTTGAGAAACTGTTTACCACCAGAACCAGACTCTCTTCGATATCAATGAATGTTATTTTTTTCTCGTCCTTAGTGTACTTATTCAGATTTTTAATGAGTCTGTCCATTTCGTATACAAAGGCTGAACGGACTGCCTTATCAGGTGCACCGCCGTGCTCCAGATAACTGGAGTTATGGTAGTACTCGATGCGATTGATCTCGTTATTGAAACAGAAAGCCAATTGCACCTTGACCTTATATTCCGGTTTATCTTCACGATCCCTGCCCCGCCCTTCCCCTATATAGCTCTTGACTGAAGTGAAATTCTTTTCTTCATTCACTTCATTGATATAATCCTCAATTCCATGGGCATAATAATAGACAAAGGTCTCACCGGTGAATTCATCAAGTAATTCAAACCGCAGTCCGGCATTGACTACCGCCTGCTTTTTCAGGATATCCTGATAAAAAGACAGCGGAATGCGAATATCCGTGAAAACATCCAGGTCCGGCCGCCAGCGTGTGGTCGTACCGGAAGGATGCCGCGGTGCATCACTGATCTGGAGTCCGCCGCGCACATTCTCGCCCTTCTGGAAAAACAGCTCGAATTTTTTCTGGTCGCGCCAAACCGTTATCTCCATGTATTCCGAGCTGTATTGTGTTGCACATGCGCCCAGTCCATTGAGGCCCAATGAATATTCGTAATTTTCCCCTGAGTTGTTCTGGTATTTGCCTCCGGCATAGAGTTCACAATATACCAGCTCCCAGTTGAATCGTTCTTCCTTATTATTATAGTCCACAGGCACACCCCTGCCATGGTCCCTGACGGTGACTGACCAATCCGCATGCCGTATGATCTCAATGACTTCGCCGTAGCCTTCACGGGCTTCATCAATCGAATTTGACAGAATTTCAAAAAATGAATGCTGACAGCCTTCAAGGCCGTCCGATCCGAAAATGACAGCAGGACGTTTCCTTACCCTGTCCGCGCCTTTCAGTGATGTTATGCTTTCGTTGTCATAGCTGGTTTTTTTCCCTTTTACCACGTTATCCACCCTCCGCTATTCACTTACGGAACCATTATACTACATCCGGTATATTCCATGCTATGAGAACACAATTTATTATGATTAAAGTCCGCTCAACTTACATTTTAGGATTGTACTCCATTGGAACCTGTGCTATACTACCAATCAATAAGTTCCTAATATATGTACAACCGTACACATGGTGCGAACAGAAAGGGTGGCAAAAATGGGTCCTCGCAAATATCTGATCGTGGCGGCCAGGGTTCTTCCTGAAGTATTCACGCGTATAATCGATGCAAAAGAACTCCTCAAACAAGGCAAAGCCAAGAATGTCACAGATGCTGCCAAAATGGTCGGCATCAGCCGAAGTACTTACTACAAGTATTCTGATACGGTTTTTACCGTTGAGGACGGAGTCGGCGGCAATAGGGCAACCGTCGCATTCGTTCTTACCCACGAGAGCGGGGTGCTTTCCCACCTGCTGGAGTCCATTGCCAATGCGAAAGGGAATGTAGTCACCCTAAGCCAGGAAGCGCCGGTCAACGGCGTTGCCGATGTGACAATCACCTTTGATGTCGCTGAGCTCAGCATATCACTCGATGACCTCCTGAATCGTTTCAAAACAGTCCGAGGCGTAGTCAAAACCCGTTTAGTATCTATTGAATAGAAAGAGGTGGGCTTTATTAAAACCATAGCGCTTTTAGGATTTGGCGTGGTCGGTTCTGGAGTGGTGGAACTGGTCCACAGGAACAAGAAGGAAAATTTTCTGAAATTCAATGAAGAAATCACCATCTGCAAGATTCTGGTCCGAAATAAGGAAAATTACAGCACGAGCCCTTATTTCGATCTCGTAACGGATTCATTCGATGACATTCTGGCACTTAATCCTGATGTCGTTGTCGAAGTAATGGGAGGCCTGAAGCCTTCTTATACTTACGTCCGTGAGCTTCTCACACGCAGAATACCGGTTGTTACGGCGAATAAGGATCTGATTGCAGAATATGGCGAAGAACTGATCAATTACTCCATACAAAAGGACACTCCTTTGAAATACGAAGCCAGTGTCGGCGGCGGCATCCCGGTTTTACGTTCCGTTGAGGAATCGCTCATTGGGAATCGGATCGACTGGATTGTCGGTATCCTTAACGGGACAACGAATTTCATACTTACAAAAATGCATGACGAAGGAATGGATTATGGAGATGCTCTGAAAATGGCTCAGGACATGGGTTTCGCAGAAGCAAACCCCGATTCTGATGTTAAAGGGCTGGATGCCGCACGTAAGCTCAGCATCATCTCGTCCCTCGCTTATGACAGGAATATTTCATGGCAGTCCATACCTGTGGAAGGCATCACTCAGATTGATAAGCAGGATATGGATTATGCACGGCTTTTCAATTGCAAACTTAAGCTTTTAGGATACAGCTGCATCCGGAACGACCGCGTCTATGCTGCAGTGCGCCCGACCCTTGTGCGCATGGATTCGCCCCTCGCCCGATTTGATAACGAATATAATGTCATCAAGGTTCATGGAGATGCTGTGGGTGAATTGATGTTCTCCGGTAAAGGCGCAGGTAAACTTCCTACCGCCAGCGCTGTTTACGGAGATGTTCTCAGTATTTTCAACGGTAAGCGAACGATGCAGGAGTACCGCTTCAAGGAGCTGGAATCCGCCCAGCCTCACTGGCCGTTGAAAGCCAAGTGGCTGCTCCGAATCGCTACACCGTCCCGCAAGCAGCTTCTGACGACTCTCTTCAGGATTTTCTCCAGTTTTCAGGTCGAAGTCATCAATTCTCAGGGATCAGATCTGTTGGCAATGGTGGAGAGTCCCAACGAACAGGTATTACTCAATAAGCTCAATGAGCTTCGAGTCCACCCGGATGTTGATTCCGTGAAGTGTCTTTTCTATTTTGACGAAGAGAACTTCCAGCCTATCGTCAGGAGGACTTGATATGGCATCGATCGTTGTTCAGAAATATGGCGGATCCTCCGTTGGATCCACTGAGCGGATCATGCGCGTAGCCGAACGTGTTGTGGCATTAAAGCGCTCCGGAAAACAGGCTGTCATCGTTGTGTCGGCAATGGGTGATATGACGGACCATCTGGTCGAGCAGGCTAAGTCAATCAACCCACATCCCTCCAGTCGTGAAATGGATATGCTCCTGTCAACGGGTGAGCAGATTTCCATCTCACTGCTGGCCATGGCGATCGAACGTCATAATGAAAAAGTAGTGTCTTTGACCGGGGGTCAGTCCGGCATAATCACAGATAACGTGCATAAAAGAGCCCGTATCGCCAAAATCAACCCCATAAGAGTCCTGGAAGCTCTTAACAATGATCAGATTGTCATTGTTGCAGGATTTCAAGGAGTGACAGAAAACGGGGATATCACGACTCTTGGCCGGGGCGGTTCCGATACCACGGCTGTCGCACTCGCTGCAGCACTGAATGCTGAGGCTTGCGAAATCTATACGGACGTTGCCGGGGTCTATACAGCTGACCCAAGGCAGGTTCCTTCGGCTCGGCTGCTCAATGAGATCTCATATGATGAAATGTTGGAATTGGCCCGTTTAGGCGCCAAAGTGCTGCACCCGCGCTCAGTTGAGCTGGCACGGAAATATAATATACCCTTAGTGGTTAAATCCAGTTTTGAAGATCTGGAAGGTACCCGAGTGACAGGAGTGATAAATATGGAACAGCTATACATCCGAGGTGTGTCTCTCGACAGCAATATTGCAAAAATCAGTGTCATAGATGTCCCCGACAAGCCAGGAATAGCATTTCAACTCTTTTCAAGTCTGGCCGAACATCAGGTCCATATCGATATGATTTTCCAAAACCTTAACCATGACAAAGTGAATGATATCTCCTTCACGGTGGATGAGGAGGATATGGAGAAAGCCATTGAGATCGCCAGTGAATTTTCACAGCGGGTCATGGCTAAAAGCATCCTCTTTGATACGAATGTTACAAAGCTGTCCATTGTGGGAACAGGGATCAGCGGCAATGCAGAAGTTGCCTCACAGCTGTTCGGGGCGCTCTTTGAACTGGGCATCAACATTCAGATGATCAGCACCAGCGAGATCAAGATCTCCTGCATCATCAATCAGGATGACGGCGAGAAGGCTCTGAAGCATATCCATGAGGTGTTCAATCTGGATAAAATCGATATCGTTCCCTGATGAGTGTACTGCGTAAAACACTGACCGCGGCTGTTCTGATCATTTCTCTTTCTGTCTGGAGTGCGACATCACGAAATGAAGACGTGGATACCATTTTATCGGACACCTACGTTGAAGCGACAGTAACGGGAGTCTGGGACGGCGACACGCTCCATGCCGAAGTTGATGGCTCGGATGTCAAGATCCGGTTGATAGGAATCGACTGTCCTGAAATCGGAGAACATTCGGAACCTCTGGGCGAGGAAGCTGAAATGAGAGCCCGGGCATTGGCTGACAATCGAACGGTATGGCTCGAATCAGATGCTGGCAATCTGGACAAATACGGACGGACACTGCGATATGTCTGGCTGGAGAAGCCGACCGATGACTCACAGGACGAAGCTTCCAGTAAAATGCTCAATGCCATCCTATTGTCGGAAGGCTTGGCCGCTGTAATGACGGTGCCCCCCAACACGCACTGGGCTGAACGGTTTGAGGATATCGAAAGTAAGGCGAGAAGTACCGGATCCGGTATCTGGAGAATCGAGTAGGAGGCCACCCATTAGTTGAGTGACCGTCCTCTCACACCACCGTACGTACCGTTCGGTATACGGCGGTTCAACCGCATGAGTCCAATAAGCGTAATTGCTCGTACCGAGCCGGAAAGTCATAGTATCCGGCCTGTACGAGCTTTTCGTTTGTGATGGAACATTTCAGTACTGGACTTCCGGCTATCCGCCAGTAACCCAGTCGGGTATTCCCCCACTGATACGCCTGCCACTCTGGAATCCCCAGTTTCTTCAGGTTCATCACCCGCGTCCTTGGCTTCTTCCATTGCTTCCAGATGTACATCCGGAACCTTCGACGCAACCACTCGTTCCATGACATCAGAGTCCGTTTGATGTCAGCTACATAATAATAGCCAATCCATCCACGGATAAAGCTTTTCACATTCTCCATGACCCTACGCACATTCCTGCCCTGATTCCGGCGGGTCAGTTCCTTCAGTTTCCGTTTCGCTTTTGTGAGAGATTCCCGATGGGCCCGTATGTAAATGCCTTTTCCGTTCTTCCCAAGGCAAAAGCCAAGAAACTTGAAGTGCTTAATTGCCAGCACACTGACCACCTTGCTCTTTTGGACATTCATTCTGAGTTTCAGTTTGTCCTCCAGATACCTCCTGCAAGTCCCCAACAAGCGGATTGCGGCGCGCTTGCTTTTCGCAAGCACCACAATATCATCCGCATACCGGATTACTTTCACGTTTCGACTTTTCATCTCCTGATCGAATTCATTCAGGTAAATGTTGGCCAACAGCGGTGAAAGCGGCCCACCCTGCGGTGAGCCCTCTTCGGTCTTGCTGAATACTCCGCCCTCCATGACGCCGCTCTTCAGGTATTTCTTGATGAGTTCAGTCACACGGCTGTCACTGAGGTGCTTTCTCAGCAGGTTCAGGAGCAGTTCGTGGTTCAGCGTGTCGAAGTACTTGGATAGGTCAATTTCGACGGCATAGCCGTACCCCTGCTCCGCGTAATCCTTCACCTTCTGAATCGCCTGCTGTGCGCTCTTTTTCGGTCGGTAGCCGTAACTCCCGTCTGAGAAGAGCGGTTCAAAGATAGGTTGTAGCTTCTGGGCGATGGCCTGTTGGATGATACGGTCTATGACCGTAGGTATCCCCAGTTTCCGCACCCCTCCATCAGGTTTAGGGATTTCCTTGCGCCGCACCGGACTTGGTTTGTAACGGCCGCACCGGATGCTCTCAAGCAGTTCATCCCGATGTTCCTTGATCCACGAAAGCGCGGCTTCAACGGTCATTCCATCGATTCCGGGCGCTCCGTGGTTACGCTTGACCTGCTTATAAGCACGGTTCAGGTTATCCCGTTCCAAAATGCTTTCCAGCAGGTCATTTGCACCGCCTCTTTCTTTACCTTCCCGAGCGCTGATGCTCCGCGCTCCTGCATACTCTTTGCGTTCCACGCCATCCCTTTGCAGGCAGCCCTTTCGGTTTTCTGCTTTCAACACATCAGCCTCCTTCCGGCTTATACTCGAGACATACGATTGTTCGGCCCTTCCCGAAAAAAAAAAAAAACTCCGGTACTATGACCTGATATGCTCCCCTTTAAGTAGACACCTGAAATAACAAAATTTCAGGACTACAC
>CAZEHS010000097.1:0-10342 GCA_964511875.1 uncultured Peptostreptococcaceae bacterium | reverse complement strand
AGACCGGCACCGGCAAGACAGCTGCATTTGCCATTCCCATCCTGCAGCTGCTCGCAGAAAATCGTAAAGGCGGTAAAGAAGCAAGAAAAATCAAGGCATTGGTACTTACGCCTACAAGAGAACTGGCTGTGCAGATCGGTGAAAGCTTTACTGCATACGGAAAGCACACCGGTTTGAAAAACCTTGTGATTTTCGGCGGCGTTTCTCAAAAGCCACAAACGGATGCCCTAAGACAAGGTATCGATATCCTCGTTGCAACTCCTGGAAGATTGCTTGATCTGGTTAACCAGAAGCATATTAATCTTCACAATGTACAGTGTTTTGTACTGGATGAAGCTGACCGTATGCTTGATATGGGTCTCGTGGCTGATGTTAAAAGAATCATCACTCATCTGCCTAAGAACAGACAGACAATGCTATTTTCAGCAACCATGCCCTCAGAGATTTCCAAGCTGGTGGATTCAATTCTGACTGAACCTGTAAAAGTGGCGGTAACGCCCATATCATCGACAGTGGATATAATTGAGCAATCCATCTATTTTGTTGGAAAGAAGGATAAGAAATCACTGCTGATTCATCTATTGAAGGATAATCTCATCGCTTCAGCCCTGGTTTTCTCCCGAACAAAGCATGGTGCTGACAAGATCATAAAGGATCTTGCAAAAGCGGGTGTACAGGCGCAGGCGATCCATGGCAACAAATCACAGGTTGCGCGGCAGCAGGCACTGAATAATTTCAAAGCTAAGAGAACAAGGGTACTGGTTGCTACTGACATTGCTGCCAGAGGGATTGATGTGGACGAACTGTCCCATGTGATCAATTACGACTTGCCCAATATTCCTGAAACTTATGTTCATCGGATTGGCCGGACAGGCAGAGCCGGTTTTGGAGGCGTTGCGCTGTCGTTTTGCGACGTTGAGGAAAAGCCGTTTTTAAAAGACATTCAGAAGCTCATATCCAAGTCAATTCCGGTGATCGCTGATCATCCCTATCCTTTGACATGGGTTGAAGCGGCTGAAAGCAATGCTGCCGTAAAAAAAGGGCCTGCTGGAAAAGCGCATCCGAGAAGCTTTCACAGCCGAAGTCGAAGAACGTAACATTTCAATAAAATTGAAACGGAGCCGTCTCACAATGATCAGTCATTGCTGAGACAGCTCCGTTTTTTTTACTCCTCGTCACCATGAACAATGAATATCCCGATCATGACGGCAGCAAGGGCCAGTAAAAGGATAGGCCGCAGGGATTCCTCAGGCAGAAAAAGAGCGGATAGGAAAACGCCCCAAACAGGAATTTGAAATTTGTTGATTGAAACCTGACTGACAGGGTGGTGCTTCAACAGGACGTACCAGATAGCAAATGCTGCTGCTGACAGGAATGAGAGATAAACAAGAAGGATTCCTGATATCCAGGTGAACTGGATCGAGTCAAATCCCACAAGTCCGCCCCCTGTGAAAATCAGGATTATGGAACCCAGTGTCATCTGATATCCTGAAACCACGACGGGATCCATGTGATGACTGGACTCTTTGGCTAAAATGAGAGTATATGCTCCCAATAAGGATGAGACCATGATCAATCCATCTCCCAGCCAGTTGAATGAAAGGGAAGTATCTCCTTTGAGATTCGCCAGCAGTACGCCGCTGAATCCTATCAGGAGGCCAAGCCATTTTTTCACGGTCAGAGAATCGTTACGATAATGAAAATGTGCGAGGATTATCGCGAAGAACGTGCCTGTGGATACAATGATGGATCCGTTGATGCCAGTGGTATTGAATAGTCCGAAATAGAAGCACAGATACTGGATGGTCGTTTGCAGGAACCCTATCTTCAAAAGCATTGGCCAGTCCTTTTTATGGATGCGAAGGTCCAATCCCATGATTCTCGCAAAAACCAGGGTCATCAGTCCTGCAAGGAAGAAACGGTAACCGGCAAAGAGAATCTGATGGGTGACGGGCTTGTCCACCAATCCGAGGAGCTTATTACTTATTTTCAATACCGGGAAGGCACTGCCCCAAAGTAAACAGCTTATAGTAGCCAGAATGGGAACTGCCAATCTATCTTTTATCGTGATCATGAAAACCTCCTTCGGTATACAGTGTAGCACGTTTGATTCACTATCGCTTCCATTAAAAAAAACTTGATTTGAGCAGAGTTGCTGACTCAGGTTTTGGTTTTAGTGTATACTGGAATTGAATACAGCGAGAGGTGTCAACGTGGATAAAATATATGAAATCCTTTCCAGCTTGAATATCGAGCAGGATATCGGCTTGAATAACATCATTGATATACTGATTGTTTCCGTGGTGATCTATAAAGTGCTGATGCTGGTAAAGGAAACCAGAGCAGAACAATTGATTAAAGGGATAATCATCCTCCTGATTGCCTTGAAATTCAGTGAATGGGCGAATCTGGTGGTTATTCATTTTTTGCTTAGAAATACTGTGACGATCGGAGCTGTGGCATTGCTGATCGTTTTTCAGCCGGAACTCAGAAAAGCTCTGGAGTATCTGGGACGCAGCAAGTTCCTGAAACAATCATTCATGGAGTTCATGGATGCCGAAGTGGAGGATCATATCCATGAGCTGATGGAGGCCGTCGTTGCCCTTTCAAAATCCAAAACAGGGGCATTGATTGTAATTGAACAGGAGGCACCCCTCCTGGATATCGCCGAAACCGGGACTCGTCTGGACAGTCGGATCACATCAGAGCTTGTGCAGAACGTTTTTTTCCCGAACTCCCCCCTGCATGACGGTGCCATGATCATACGGAAGGGACGCATCGAGGCAGCCGGATGCATATTGCCATTATCTGACAGTAATTTCATAAGTAAAGAATTGGGAACGCGCCACCGTGCGGCTTTGGGTCTGGTAGAAAGTACGGATGCGTTCGTACTGATCGTGTCCGAAGAAACGGGTACGATTTCTATGGCCCGTGGAGGTAAACTGCATCGTCATCTGGACAGTCGTACACTGGAGAAATTCCTGCGTAAAGAATTAATCAAAGAACATAAGAACACTTCCCTGCTAAATTTTTGGAGGGACAAAAATGATGAAGCGATTAAGTGACCGCCTGAAAAATAGCCCGATGGCCCGGAATGCGGCCCCAAAACTGGTTTCTCTTCTCTTTGCCATACTGCTGTGGATATATGTCATGGATGTTGAAAATCCTGAGATGCTTAAAGTCGTAAAAAATGTTGATGTCTCTATAACTGGTACAGAGATGCTGGAAAAAGACAATCTTGTGCTTCTGAGCAGCACATTTCCTGGGATAGATGTAACGTTAAGAGGACGACGGTCGGATGTGAACAGTATTGAGCGGAGCGATATCCGTCTGACGGCAAATGTCAGTGGCTTAGGACAGGGAGAGCATTCAGTCGTGATTGAACGATCTGTAAATTTTGATACTGTGACAGTGATGGCCCTATCCAAAAGAACGGTCGATGTCACGCTCGATAAACTCTCAGAACAACTGAAACCGGTTGATATCACTTTCAAAGGCGTGGCGAAGCCAGGATTCCTGACTGAAGCGGCGGTACCGGATCCCCCCATGATTCTGGTGACAGGACCGGATACGCTTGTGAAGCAGATAGTCAGTCTTCGAGGAGAAGTCGATTCAGCCAGTATCACAGCCATGACAGAAGCCCAAATCCCCATCCGTCCAGTCGACAGCGCAGGGAAAACGGTCGAAGGTGTCATTACTGCAGCCAAATCCGTTAAAGCCACCCTTAGTCTTTTTCAGGTAAAGAGCCTGACAGTGAACCCAGCCCTGCTCGGTAAGGTAATGGATGGGTTTCAGCTGATCGATGTCAAAATCAGTCCTGCAACCGTGTCCTTAAAAGGACCTGAAGCTCTCCTGACTGATTATACGATCCTCAAGACAAAGCCCATTAACCTGACAGGCATGTCAGAGTCTGATACGGTAAATGTTGAACTGGATCTTCCTGTGGGTATTGTTGCGACGGAACTCAATGTGCCACTGAAAGCTGTCATTCGGATCGAGGCCGTCAAGGTTCGGGAATTGACGTATAACCCTGATGAGGTCTCTTTCATCAATGCGGCAAACGGGACTTCAGGCAGGATGCCTGGACCGTTAAAGATCCGCATCAGGGGGATTGAAAGTCTTGTGGATGCTTTGCGAAAGGATGATATCAAGATTCGTGTGGATCTTGCCAACCAACCCCCAGGTCGTGTGAATGCGAACATCCTTTATGATGTCGGTGCGAAATACAGTGATGTACAGATTGATCCTTCGCAGGTTGAAGTGGATATCGAAGTGCAATGATGGAGCTGTAAGGAGGTAATACGGATACGCTGGTTCGATATTTATCCTGAGTCAAATCGAATCAGCGTTTTCTTTTGCCCGAATAATGGAGTTTGAATACATGTTTTACATTTAATAGAAAAATCACTGATGAAGGAGTGATTAAGGTTATGGGATTGCACAGCCAAAGTGTATCAGCATTGAAAATCAGCCACACTGACATGCTCAGAATGTACGAACTAATGGAGAAGCATTATGAAAACACTTGCTTTCAAGTGTTTCAGAATGATCTGTCTGAAAAGGACCGTGTCTTGATATTGAAGGATGAAGCTGGGAACCTTCAGGGGTTCACAACTCTCAAGGCTTATCGATTCGAAATTGACGGCACCCCTATTCAGCTGATATTTTCAGGTGATACCATCATCAACAAGGATCATTGGGGAGATACCGAGCTCCATAAAGCGTGGATAAGAGAAATACACGGCATGCCGCCGGATGAAGGGATCAAGGATGTATTTTGGCTGCTGATATCAAAGGGATACAAGACATATCGGTTCCTGCCGGTTTATTTTAAAACCTTTTACCCTGACCATCGGACCAATACTCCCGATTTTGAAAAGCAGATCATGGATCATTTCTGTGGTTTTAAATATCCTGATCATTACGATCCGAAGAGTGGAATCATTTCATTCGATGGAACCCGCGATTATCTGAAACCAGGGGTTGCGGATATCAGTGAGAGGCATATGAAGGACCCGGACATATCCTTTTTCCTTGAGAAAAACCCTGGATATCTGATCGGTGATGAACTGGTATGCATTACACGTCTGAATAAGGAAAATCTCAGACCCCGAGGGCTTAAATACCTAACGGAGGCTGGACGTTGAAACACTTCATCTGCAGACTGCTCGTCAGACTCTGGCTGGGCCTGTGCAAACCGGAGCACAGGCTGTTCACAAAAGCCCTGAATCGGGTTGAAGACACTCAGAAGGATGTATTGAAGCAGATTCTGCATAATAATCGGGAATCTGAATATGGAAAGTATTATGATTTCGCTGAAATTAAAACGGTAAGTAATTACCAGGAGTCTTTGCCATTAACAGTGTACGAGGATTACGAGAGTTACATGAGGCTGATCATTACCGGCCAAAGCGGAATCCTTACGAGTGAACCGGTGACCATGCTGGAGCCCTCCAGCGGTTCAACGGCGGCATCAAAGCTCATACCGTACACGAAGGCGCTGAAGCAGGATTTTATCAGGGGCATAGACCCATGGATATATGATCTGTACAGCAACTGTCAGGGCCTTTCCAATGGAAAAGCCTACTGGTCGATCACACCGACGACAGTCCTGAAAGAAAAAACAGTGGGTGGAATTCCAATAGGATTTGAAGAGGATGCTCAGTACTTCGGGTTGCTTGAAAAGAATATTCTGGACCGGATTTTTGCTGTGCCTGGGGACGTTAGGGAAATTAAGGATACCCAAGCGTTTCGTTATGTCACTTTGCTGTTTCTTCTGAAAGAAGAATCGCTTACGCTGATTTCAGTCTGGAATCCCACTTTTCTCATTTTACTATTAAAACCCTTCGAATCGCTCTGGAAAAGGCTGCAGACGGACCTTGCCGAGGGACGGATAACATCTCCGGTGAGCATAGATCCCGGACTGCGCAGCCTGCTTGAAAAAAAACTGAGGAGGAATCCCCAGCGTGCCCGTGATATTGAAGCCATCATGAATCAAGAGAAGTCAGGTGGCACATGTTATGAAAAGATATGGCCTCACCTCAGGCTCATTAGTTGTTGGACAGATGGAAATTCGGAGGCCTTCATCCCCCGGATCAAAGACATGTTTCCGAGCGTTGAAATCCAGGGGAAGGGACTCCTGGCAACGGAAGCATTCGTCTCATTCCCATTCTACCGGGATGAGGGGGCGCTCCTATCGGTAAGATCGCATTTCTTTGAATTTGAGGAGTTGGACCCTGAGTGGAATCCTACAGGTGAAGTCCGGCTGGCCCACGAGCTGAATCAAGGGATGCTCTACACCGTTGTTGTCACAACAGGCGGCGGATTATACCGATACCGGCTTCAGGACGTCGTGAAGGTGCTTGGTCATACCGAGGAATGTCCACGACTTAAATTCATGGGCAAAGGCGATAACATATCTGACCTGTGTGGAGAGAAGCTCAGTGAGATTCATGTGAAGTCCTGTGTGGAAGGCGCATTGTCTCAAGGGGGCATCACGGTTCAGTTTTACATGGTCTCACCTGAAATAGAGGATTCAGACCAGGGTTATGTGCTGTTCATTGAAGCTGCTCCGTTTGATTTTCCTTCAAAAATCCGGTTGCGCGATCTGCTTCTTGATGTGGAATCCAGACTCAGGGAAAACTTTCACTATGATTACTGCAGGGAGCTTGGTCAGCTTTGGGAGCTGAAGCTGTTTCTTATATCCGAGGATGCCATGGAAACCTACATGCAGGTGTGCATCAGCAGAGGGCAGCGGGAGGGGAATGTCAAACCCGCCGCTCTGCACAAGATGACCGGGTGGGCACGGCAATTCCAGGGATCATATGGATTGGAGGGATACTCATGAAAATAGTATTGCTGGCACCTGCCGGAGCGATGCACCGATTCGATGGAAGCTTCCAAAAAGCGCTTCACTATGCACCTTTGACATTGACCACCTTAGCGGCGTTGATTCCACGTGAACTGGATGCTGAAGTCTGTATTTACGACGAGACCGTCGAAAAAATACCTATGGACCTGCAGGCGGATATCATAGCCATTACAGTCATCACAGGTACGAGCATGAGAGCATACAAGTATGCTGACTACTTCAGGAGCAAAGGAATTCCTGTTGTCTTGGGCGGGGTTCACCCGACCCTGATGCCTGACGAGGCGGCAGTTCATGCGGATGCGGTGATTGTCGGCCTCGGAGATCATTCATGGCCAAGGCTGCTGCTCGACTACAAAGCTGGAACCATGCAGAAATTCTACCATCCGGATCAGGAAATCACCCTGGCAGGAAGACCCGTACCCCGAAGGGATCTTCTGAAAAAAGAACGTTACATTACCATGAATTCAGTAGAAGCCATTCGGGGCTGTTCGTTGCCATGTACCTTTTGTGCCTATCCCGCAGCGTTCGGCCGAACGGTTTTGAAAAGACCTGTAAAGGAGGTTATAGCAGAAATTGAAATGCTGCCAGGGCGGGTAGTGCTGTTTCCGGACGTCAACCTCATTGCAGACAGGGAATACGCCATATCGCTTTTCACAGCCCTGATACCGTTGAAAAGGTGGTGGTTCGGTCTGGTTACCTCAAGCATAGGGATTGATGATGAACTCATCAGACTATTCTGCCGGAGTGGCTGCAAGGGGCTCCTGATCGGCTTCGAATCCATTTCCCAGGGAGCACAGAAATTCATCAACAAGGGTGTCAACAAGGTGGAGGAATATGATGTCCTGGTCAAGAAGCTCCACGATGCCGGTATTGCCATCAACGGCTGTTTTGCATTCGGTGGGGATGATGAGAACAAGGATGTCTTCAAGCGCACCGTTGAAGCGGTGATTCGTCTTAAGATCGACCTGCCCCGTTATTCGGTTCTGACGCCTTTTCCAGGAACTCAGATGTATCGGGAAATGGAGAGCGAGGGACGAATCTTTGAACGAAACTGGGCTATGTATGATGTGGAGCACTGCGTATTTCGACCCAAGAACATGACACCTGATGAACTCATTGAAGGTCTGGAGTGGGCCTGGCGGGAAACGTACGCTATTGGATCCATTGTCAAACGGTTGAGCTATTTCAAATCATTCCTGCCGGCATCAGTACCTGCAAACCTGGGATACAGGCATTATGCGGATAAATTCAGCCGATTCACCCGAGAAGTCATGACCGATAACTCGGATATCCCTGATGGGAGTGAAACAAAGGGGCAAAAATGAAGATTGCTTTTATCCGGCCCAACATGGGCAGCAAAAAATCGGCAGATGCATTGCAGCCATTAGCGATAGCTGTTTTGGACGGTCTTACGCCCGATAGTGTTGAAACGGTGTTCTACGATGACAGGATCGAAACGGTGCCCGCAGACTTATCAGCTGATGCCGTCATTCTTTCTGTGGAGACATTCTCAGCCCGCCGCGCTTATCAGCTGGCATCAGGTTTTCGGAAAAGAGGGATTACTGTCATCATGGGCGGCTATCATCCTACCTTTCTGCCTGATGAAGCTCTGGAGCATGCAGACTCTGTCGTCATCGGCGAAGCGGAAGGCATATGGGATACAGTGATCAGGGATCTGCTGGGTGGCAGCCTTCAACGGATCTATCGGAATAGAAATTCCGCTTCACTCCATGATCTGAATTTCAAAAGGAATCTGTTCAAAGATAAGCACTATGCTCCGCTCTATCCGGTACAGTACAGCCGCGGCTGCCGTTTCTCATGTGATTTTTGCTCCATAAGCGCTTTTTACGGCAGAGACCTAAGGCAAAGACCTGTACGCGATGTGGCAGAGGAAATAGAACAATTAGGCAGGAAGAACATATTCCTTGTTGATGACAATTTTTATGTGGATAAGGTGAAGACTACCGCATTGATGGAAGCTCTGATACCATTGAATATAAGATGGACAACACAAGTGAGCGTGGATATAGCCAATGACCCGGAGCTTTTGGAGCTGATGAGAAAGAGCGGCTGCATGGCTGTGCTAATAGGGTTCGAGTCTCTTGACCCCAGGAATCTGCTGCAGATGGGCAAAGGGATCAATGTGAAGAACAGCCGCTATTCGGAATCAATCAGTCGTATTCGGGAGCGTGGAATCATGGTATATGGAACCTTCGTTTTCGGCTATGATTTCGACACGAAGGATTCCTTTGAGCCCTGTCTTGAATTTGCCTTAAACAGCAGGCTGATGCTGGCAAATTTCAACCCGTTGATGCCGATGCCCGGAACACGGCTCTATGAAAGACTGAGTGCTGAAGGGCGGTTGATATTTGACCGATGGTGGTTGGATCCGGATTTCAAATACGGTGATGCGGCATTTACTCCCAAGGGGATGCTCCCATCGGACCTGACGGAAGGCTGTAAAAATGCGAGATACGCATTCAACACTTTATCATCCATCACATCACGGGCAATGGATTTGAAAGCAAACTCCCGAAACCCAGTTAATCTGGGTCTCTATGTGATCTCCAATCTCATATCAAGAAAAGAAGTCCACAACAAGCAGGGTGCAGTTCTTGGTGATGAGGGAAAGGACACTGACATATGATGCTGACTCTTATAAAGCCGAATATCGGACGCATGGAACACAGCCTTTATGTGGATGAAGCTCGAATGGAGCCTTTGCAGCTAGGTGTATTGGCGGCGCTGACACCGCCGGATGTGGAACTGGTCCTTTATGATGATAGAGTAGAAGCGATCCCGTATGATATTCCGACGGATCTTGTCGCCATTACCGTCGAAACATTTACGGCACGAAGAGCCTACGAGATCAGCGCAGAATACAGGAAACGGGGTGTTCCTGTGATCATGGGGGGCATGCATGTGAAACTGATCCCGGAGGAGGTGTCATCCCACGCGGATGCAATCTACATTGGAGATGCAGAATTCTCATGGGAATCCGTGATTGAGGATGCCAGGACTGGCCGACTCAAGCCCCTTTATCTTGGAGGGGTAGATAAGCCCCAGGCAGGAATCATTACACGGCGGGACATCTTCAAAGGCAAAGGCTATCTCCCCATCACACTTCTGCAGTTCAGTCGAGGGTGCCGCTACGGTTGTGAGTTCTGCGCAACAAGTGTGTACTTCAATAGGACTCACTCCACAAGAAATATAAAAGAGGTCATTGCCGAAATAGAGGCACAGGACAGAAAGCTGCTTTTCTTCGTGGATGACAATATCGTTTCGAATCCGGAGGCGGCTAAAATGCTGTTTCGGGAGCTGATTCCCCTGAAACTCAAATGGGTAAGCCAGGCAAGCATCAATATGACATCAGATAGGGAAATGATGGATCTGATGATCAGGAGCGGGTGCCTGGGACATGTGATCGGGTTTGAATCAATTACACCAGAGAGCCTCAGGGCAATGAATAAA
>CAZEHS010000096.1:0-10951 GCA_964511875.1 uncultured Peptostreptococcaceae bacterium | reverse complement strand
GTATGGCTCTGGGCGGCCGTGTAGGAACTGGTAACATCACAGGCGTTGCATCTGCGATCTTTGCAGGGGGCCCTGGTGCGGTTTTCTGGATGTGGGCGATCGCATTCCTTGGCGCCGGTTCAGCTTACATTGAATCCGCACTGGCTCAAGTTTACAAAATCGAAGTCCACGGCGAATACCGCGGCGGCCCTGCATACTACATGGAAAAAGCCCTGCACAGCAGACCCTTGGGTATTGCATTCGCAGTTCTTACCATCTTCGGTTGCGGCCTTGCACTTCCCGGTATCCAAACAAATGCATTCGCTCAAGCTGCCAATCTGTCACTGGGCATGGAACCTTGGATGGCCGGTCTTGCCTACACAGGCCTTACTGCATTCGTAATCTTCGGCGGCGGCAAGCGGATTGCAAAAGCTGCTGAATCAATCGTTCCTTTCATGGCTATCGCTTACATCTTGCTGGCACTGGTTATCCTGTTCGTAAACTTCAACAGAATCGGCGAAGTTTTCGGCCTGATCTTCAGCTGTGCTTTCAACATGAATGCTGCTTACGGTGCTGTTTTCGGTCTTGCTATCCAGTGGGGCGTAAAACGGGGCATCTTCTCAAACGAAGCTGGCCAAGGTACTGGCGCACAAGCTGCCGGTGCTGCTGAAGTATCCCACCCTGCCAAGCAAGGTCTGGTACAAGCGTTCTCCGTATACGTTGACACCCTCTTCGTATGTACAGCTACTGCTCTTATGATCCTGTCCACAAACGCTTTCAACGTTGCTGATCCTGCGAACAAAGGCGGTTTCATCACCGAATTCCTCCCAGGCATCGAGAAGTCCAACTTCACACAAACAGCTGTTAACAGCTTCATCCCTGGTTTCGGTGGTGCGTTCGTAGCCATCGCATTGTTCTTCTTCACATTCACAACAGTTCTGGCCTATGCGTTCTATACTGATTCCAGTATCGCATTCCTGTTCAGAAAAGACACTTCAGGCCCTGGCTACAAATACGGCATCCTGCTGACACGACTTGGCATCGTGGCGATGACTTTCATCGGCGCTGTTGGTTCCGTAGACGTGGTTTGGAACTTCGGTTCCGCTGCTGTAGGCGCAATGGCTTGGTTCAACATCATCGTGATCATCCTGCTCACTAAGCCCGGTATTGCTACTCTCCGAGACTATGAAGAGCAAAAGAAAATGGGTCTGGATCCAGTATTCATTCCTTCACGCTGCGGCATCAAAGACGCAGACATCTGGCATGATATCGTTGCTAAACACTACGCTCCTGAGTTGGCAGCTCTTAAAGCAAAAACTAAGAACGTAGGCAATCTGTAAGATTACATCCGCCCTTCCGGGAAACCGGAGGGGCTTTTCTTTTTTTGGAACCACCGAATACACCGAATACACCGAAAATGATATGAGGGAGGTATGTGAGGCATAATACCTTTTGTCTTATTCGGTGTTTTCGGTGTATTCGGTGGTTACGATACATCGGTCATCTTGAATGTTTGAACATCCCTGTATCTGGTATAATAAGAAAAAAAGGCCTTGGCCTGTATCCGGAGGAATCGTATGAAAAAAGCTCATGAGGTTGATTTTACGATTTTCGGCGATGATATGCAATTTGTTGAGATCCAGCTGGACAGCGGAGAAGGCATCGTTGCAGAGGCTGGCGGCATGATGTACATGGATCAGGACATAAGGATGGAAGCGGTTTTCGGTGACGGATCAGGAAAGGACCAGGGCAAGGGCTTGATGGGTATGATGTTGGGTGCCGGCAAGCGGCTCCTTACCGGTGAGAGCCTTTTCGTATCTCAGTTCACCAACACCGGAGCAGGACGGAAATCCGTGGCTTTTGCGGCTCCATATCCGGGCAAGATAATTCCTATGGATCTCAGCGATTACGGAAATCAGCTGTTGTGCCAGAAGGATGCGTTTCTCTGCGCTGCTAAGGGAATCCAACTGGAGATAGCCTTCCAGAAGAAGGTGGGTGTAGGACTTTTCGGTGGCGAAGGCTTTATCATGCAGAAACTGATCGGTGACGGTCTGGCTTTCGTACATGCCGGCGGAACCATCATTCAGAAGGAATTGCAGCCTGGAGATGTGCTGAAAGTGGATACAGGCTGTCTTGTGGCGCTTACCACAAGCGTACATTATGATGTTGAGTTCACCGGGGATGCCAAGAATGCACTCTTTGGCGGAGAAGGACTGTTCCTCTCAACTCTTCGCGGTCCTGGTCATGTCTGGCTGCAATCCATTCCATTCAGCCGCCTGGCCAAACGGATCATGTCCACAGCCGGCAGAGTCGGCGGTGGAAAAGGTGAAGGCAGCGTGCTCGGTAACCTCGGCATCGGCGACCTGCTTGGCGGGGACAGATGATCTAAGAGAGGGTGGATCCTGTGAGAAAACATATTGCAACGATTCTTGGCATCACAGTACTGCTGACGGGATTCTGGCCCATGTATGCGCCCGCTTATGCGGATGATTTCAATGCGGGATCACGATCCGAGCTGATCAACTCCATAACGGATGCAATCCGACAAAGGACTGAAATCTTTTCCATCCATTACAAAGGAAATCGGGACCTGTCCAATGATAATGTGCTGACGCCGATTACGGAATTTGACGGGAGCGAGCGCAATACGATGATACAAAGTGTTTATGGGCTTGAAACCATCGAAGGGCGCCTCAGATATGTCACAGGAAATGACATCAGGTTCAATTTCTATGCTACATATGCATTCAATCGACAGGAAATGACACGGCTTGATGCAGATCTTCAGAATTGGCTGGACAATAACCTGTCAATGGATATGTACGATGCTGTCAAATCGGCTGTCATCACAAAATATCTGAGCGAACGGTTGCAGTATGTTCTTGATGCCGGCCGCAACAATGCGTACGATGGGTACTACAGCTTGGCCACCGCCTGCTCCGGTTACGCGGAGCTATCATGGCATCTGTTTCAAAAGGCCGGCTTGCCGGTAAAATTGATTGCGGGTTATACCCCGGATGGAATGACCGATACTGAATTCATGAGGATGCGGATCACTTCCGCGGACCTTCTGGCTTTGGCAGGCCAGGATACAATTCAGCAGATGCAGACCCTTCACGTCTGGAATATGGTTCAGATAGAAGGGAAGTGGTACCAGCTGGATACGACCTGGCTGGATGGTGATCGGCACGGACAGCCGGAGGATGGTACGTTTCACCCCCAGTTTTTCCTGGGAAGCGATGGGGATTTTACACGCAGCCATGCCAGGATAAAGGGTGAATACCCCGTTGCATCAGGTAATTGGTGGGATGAGGAGTCCGGCGAACTGAAGAATTTTCTTAAAGCGTATCTGAATGCGCGTATATACGATTACCCCGCCGTAACCTCGCTGGATCAGCTGAACACCTTTGCAGAGGATGCTTACCGCTCTGGTCGGGGCTCGCAGGTTTTTCGCATCACCCAGAAGGTTCAGCCTTATGACGTTTTCCCGATTTTGGGAAGCGTCGGGAGTAAAGTGGCTCATAGCCGTTCGGATTACCGTGTCGCTCCCGCACATCCCGAAGACAGCTATCTTCTGACGCTGGAATTTGAAGGGAGGAAGGCTGATGCTGCGGAAATGATGCCTGACACCCGCTCTTCATTCAATGCCGACCGGGGTGACCGTATCAGCCCGGTGCAGCTCTTGAAAAATCCCGAAAAATCCAACCACCCTCCAGTGAATTGGATTTCACTGTCGCCGGAGATGCTGGTTGTAGATGGTGAGAACTTTGTTGCAATGAAAGAGGGCAGGGGCTATATCGGAGGCTATACACGGGATGAAGCGGTGATTATCCCTGTCACTATAGAAATACCGAACCTGGAGGTTTTATTGGATGGAACCGTCCTGCCGCTGAATCCGAATCCGGTCATTTTGAACGGGCGCACGATGGTACCCTTACGCGGCATATTCGAAGCAATGGGGGCTGACGTGACATACGATCCGGTAAACCGTACGATAACAGGCGCAAGGGGCAGTCAGACGCTGTTTCTGACTCTGGGCAGCAGAAGGGCATCGGTAAATGGCAGGGAGATCCTGTTGGATGTCCCTCCACAGCTGATAAATGACAGGAGCTTTGTCCCGGCACGGCTGATAGGAGAGAGCTTCGGTGCGACAGTCGAGTGGGACGGCCTTGGGAACCGTGTTTTGATCACCGAATAAGAATATCCCGGAGGGAAGTTTATGATGAAGGATCTTATACTTAAAAACCGTAGCTATCGCCGCTTTTATCAGGATGCGGGTATCGAGCGAAGATTGCTGGAGGATCTGGTGGATCTGGCCAGACTCTCATCCTCGGGCATGAATCAACAGCCCTTGAAATTCAGACTCTGCTGTTCAGAAGAAGAAAACCAGAAGGTTTTCAGACATCTTCGTTGGGCAGGATATATCAAGGATTGGGACGGCCCCGTGGAAGGTGAGCGTCCTGCAGCATATATCGTCATGGTATTGGATAAGGATATTGCCCGCCAGTGTTTCTGGGATCACGGTATCGCTGCCCAAAGCATCATGCTGGGTGCAGTGGAAAAAGGATATGGCGGGTGCATGTTCGGGTCCATCGATCGGGAAGGTCTGCGAGCTGATCTGGACCTGAAGGGCCGCTATGAAATCCTCATGGTGATTGCCCTTGGCAAACCAAAAGAAACAATCATACTGGAGCCCCTGGGGCCTCTGGGTGATATCAGATACTACCGTGATCAGGACGGCGTTCACCATGTGCCGAAAAGGGCGCTGATGGACCTGATCATATGAAAACCAGCAATTTTACCACGGAACACACGGAGAAAGCGGAAAAGAATCTGATATTTATTAACTAGCTTATTCCGTGTATTCCGTGGATGAAAATAGTTAAGGTTTGGAGTGCATCTTACAAAAGTAATGTGAAAAATTAAGTTTGTGATATTGAGATATAGCAACCGGTGTACGGAGAAATACAATATCTGGTTTGCGAAATTAAAAAGAAGTATGGTATACTTACCCATACTTCTTTTTTAACGCATTCACTTAGCACATGGATGCCATGAAAACAGGTCAATGAACGACATCAGGGGTGGCATCGTGCCATCTTAGGCTGAGGAAGCTGGATTCGGGGTAAACCTGATCCGGCATAACAAGGAGAGTGTTCATGAAACGTGTTGTAATGACAGGCATATTGGCCGTAGGATTGTTGTTATCAGGCAGTGGTGTGTACGGTGAGAATTTCAGTACGGTGAAGGTCACCGGTGATGCTCTTAACGTACGCGAGTATAATAATGAGGATTCAAAGCTGCTTGGTCAGGCCAGGCACGATCAGAATCTGAATGTTATCAATGAAGTGGGCGAGTGGTACGCCATTCGAACAAGCGCGGGCGGAATCGGTTATGTGAAGAAGGAATTCTGTGTCGCGGTAGGTGATTATGCGCAGGGCTATACGATTAAAGCGGATGTGAATCTTCGGGATAAGCCTTCGTCGGAGGGAACTTTAGTTCTGACAAAGCTTCAGTTGAATCAAACCGTGCAGGTAATATCATTGGATTACAACTGGTATAAGATTACTGCCGGTGATAAAACAGGATATGTCCGGGCCGATATGCTGGCTCTGGGACCAGTACCTGTTCAGCAAGCCGCAGTGAGTCGCGGCGGTGACCGTGATGAACTGGTCAGTTTCGCGAAACAGCACCTTGGAAAACCCTACTCCTGGGGGAGTTCAGGACCCAATTCGTTCGACTGTTCAGGGTATGTAGGGTTTGTATACCGAAATGTCTACAAGAAAGATCTGGGGCACAGCTCCAATGGAATGAGCCGGATGGGAACTGCAGTTGACAGGTCGAGCCTGGCAGCGGGAGATCTGGTCTTCTTCGCTACATTGGGCAGTAAGAGCATCAATCATGTTGGTATTTACATAGGTAACGGAAGCTTTATCCACGCATCCTCATCCAGATCCAACGGTGTCATCATTTCACCCCTCACTTCAGGCTATTACAATTCAACATTTCAGACTGCCCGAAGAATCAATGTGAATTAAGCTCACAAAATTACGGCCGGAAGCTTTCCGGCCGTTTTCATTTGTTGTGCGGAAGGCTTATGGATACTCATGCCGTGCTATAATAGAAGGACGGGGATCATTTTCCCAATCGTCACAAATCAGGAGTTGTTATGGATGAGCAGATAATCAGTTCAATGGGAAATCTGTCCCAACGGGGGCTGATAACCGGGGACGAGAAAGAAGTGTTTCTGGCGCTTCCGGGAGGGTTGGTCCGCATACGGGCCGGAGAGGCGGAGCTGCTTTTTGAAGGGAGTTGTTCCCACCTGAACCTTAGGGAGGACTCCCTCTGTTTTGTAGATTCGCGGAATCGGATACTTGAAGTGAGCAGGGAAGGTGCAAGTCCATACCTGCTATCCGACAGGACCGGCGTCCGATATGATGAGATCAATCATATGATTGTCCAGGGCGACTATATTTACTACAGTATTTACTGGGGCGGTTCAGTCTACCGCGTGGCTATTGAAACGGGAGAGGAACGCTTCCTATTCCATGCGACCTGTCTGAGTCTGGCTTTGGATGGAGAATTCATCTACTATTCAGATGAACCGACCGGAGTCATACAGCGGATGTCCCTGGAAGAGCTGGATCACCTGCTGAGCCTGTCTAAAATCCAGCTTGCTGAGCTTTGGTTCGAAGAGAATGAACTGCCGCAGACAGAAATGCCGGATTTCATGCGAAGAGGAATGGCTGATAAAATAGATCTTTCGCTTCTGCTGGAACCCGAGGTGCTTAACGACTGGGATGGCTGTTACTGCATACAGCCTGTTGAAGGGGCTGTCCTGTACATGGCCTGTGAGGAGGATGAAGAGGAAACCCTCTGCTATCTTCAGGCACTGAATCCCGAAACCGGAGAGGCGGCACAGCTCCTGGACGATCCCATCGAAGCCTTCAATCTCACCGAGGACTGGATTCTGTTAAAAAAAGCCGACGACGGCTGCCTGTATCGGCTGTCCTATGAGCAGGGTGATGAGAAACGAATCATGAGCGAAGAGGTGTCGGACATCTACGTAGTGGGCGACCGGATCTGGTGCACTCATCCCGATGAAGATAAGATCACCAGGCTATACGCCGACGGCAGCGGGAAGGAAGTAATAAGAATTGAGAAATAGACGAAACAAAGGGAGAGATTGCCGCAATTACGGCAATCTCTCCCTTTGTTTCGTCCTGTTGGCTGTTTCTTACGCGTTCACCTTTTCCTTCACAGTGCTCAGCACGATGACGGAATTGGTTTTGATGTGACCTGGAAGTGACTTGATGGTGCGGGTGATGAATTCAGCCAGCTCCTCGTTGTCCTTCGTTGCGATTTTGATCAGATAATCATATTCGCCTGCAAGGTGGTAGCATTCCAGTATGTTATCCTTTTCAGCGACCAGCGCCTTGAATTCATCGATTGCTTCTTTCTCCTGGATATTCACGAGGATAAAGGAAAGCATGTTATAGCCCATCTTTTTACGGTTGATCTTAACTGTGTATTGATCGATGATGCCGTTCTCCTCAAGCTTTTTTATACGCTCAGAGATGGCAGGTAAGGACAAGTGGATTACGTCCTTGATTTCGGAAAACTTGATTCTGGAATTCTTCTTGAGGAGTTCCAAAATCTTGAGGTCAATGTGGTCCATATAGGTCTCCTCTTCAGCAAATGTTGTGGTCGTATAGGATAATTATATATTTAAATCTTAAAAAAGTATAGGCGTTTAAGATAATCTTAATGGAATATCGAAAGCTAATTGAATAATAAGCGTTGAATTGATTACAAATTCGTTAAACTTATTTAAATATTCAGGATAAAAAAGCCGGCGCTGATCCGGTGAGGCCCGCCTGAAAATCTTTTGAAGTTATGGCTGAATTATGCGATAGAATAAAAGCGTGAGAGAATCTTATTATGATTACGGGGTGAGCCATGTCGTACGATCTCAACTATTTGAAACTCCTTTCCAAACAGTATCCCACATTGGATTCGGTAAGTATGGAAATTGTTAATCTCAGCGCCATCATCAATCTTCCCAAGGGCACTGAGCATTTCCTGGCGGATATTCACGGCGAACATGAAGCCTTTGACCATGTCATTCGAAACGCATCCGGTGTCGTCAAGCGTAAGATAGATGATACGTTCGGCGATACTCTGACCGTTGCGCAGAAGAAGGAGCTTGCGACGCTTGTTTACTATCCGCAGGAAAAGATCGAACTCAAAAAAAGCTGTTTCGCTTCACCAGGCGTGAATGCCCCGGAGCTGCTGGAATGGTACGAGACCATGATGATCCGCATGATCCGGCTATGCCGGCAATCCGCTTATAAATACACCCGTTCAAAGGTGAGAAAAGCAATCCCGCCTCACTTCCAGTACATAATTGAAGAGCTTTTGAACGAGAACGAGAATAACACCATGAAACAGGGCTATTATCAAGGGATTGTCGACAGTATCCTTGCGATAGACCGCGCTGAGGATTTTATAATCACTCTGTCAGAGGTGACGCGCAAATTCGTAGTGGATCATCTCCATATTATCGGTGATATCTATGACCGCGGCCATGGTGCGCATCATGTGATGAATACGCTCATCAGCCATGATTCCGTGGATATCCAGTGGGGTAACCATGATGTGCTGTGGATCGGTGCTGCATGCGGATCCGAGGTGTGTATGGCTGACGCGCTTCGCGTGTCGCTTCGGTATGCTAATCTTGAGACGCTTCAGGAAGGCTATGGCCTGAACCTCACGCCGCTGGTGCGTCTTGCACTGGACCAGTATCAGGGGTCCTATGCACCGACCTTTCAGGTTAAGGCAAAACAGGCTCATCTGAAGGAGAAGGACCTGAATCTCCTGTCACGGATGCAAAAGGCCATTACAGTGATCCAGCTTAAGCTGGAAGGACAGCTGGTAATGCGTCGTCCGGAGCTTAAGCTGACACATCGGCGCCTACTGCATCTCATCGACTTCCAGGCTGGCACCATCACACTGGGCGGCAAGGTCTACCCGCTGATCGACGCTGATTTTCCGACGGTTGATCCTAGGCAGCCATATGCGCTTACTGCAGACGAACAGGACGTGATTGACAAGCTCAAGGCGTCGTGCAAGCATGGCACGGATCTTCAGAAGCACGCGCGCTATCTTATTGACAAGGGCAGCATGTACAAGGTTTATAATGGAAATCTGCTCTATCATGGATGCATACCACTCACAACAGAAGGCGATTTTCAGGAATTCGAGTTATCAGGGAAACCGCTGAAGGGCAAAGCACTGTTGGATGCCTTTGATGAAATGGTCAGAAAGGCTTATTATGCCCAGGATCCTCAGGATAAGGCCCTGGCTCTGGATGTCGTCTGGTATCTGTGGTGCGGGGCATATTCACCATTATACGGCAAGAGCAAGATGGCCACCTTCGAGCGGTATTTCATTGGGGAAAGTGAGACTCATAAAGAATTAAAGAATTCCTATTATGACTGGCGCGATGACGAATCGTCCTGTGTGCGGATATTGGATGAGTTCGGTCTGAAGGAATCCACCAGTTATATTGTTAATGGTCATGTTCCTGTAATGGTTACAGCGGGTGAAGTGCCTATCAAAGCCAACGGAAGGCTGATTACCATTGACGGCGGATTTTCCAAGGCCTATCAGAAGGTGACGGGTATCGCCGGATACACACTCATCTTCAATTCTCAGGGGATGAACCTTGTGTCCCATGAGCCCTTTGAATCCAAAGAGCGGGCCATCCATGAGGACTTGGACATGCTGCCGACCAGCGTGTTCATCGAAAAGAACAAGGATCGTGTGCTGGTAGGTGATACGGATACAGGTGCAGATCTGAAAGCCGACATTGCAGCACTCAAGAGTCTGTTGAAGGCGTACCGGGATGGAATAGTGAAAGAGAAGTAGTCTGACAGAATCGACCCTTCGTGCTTCATCCTCCAATTCTTAAGAAACGGTTAAGAAGCTATTAAACAACTGTGCAGTGCCTTGTTACAGGGCTTGGACGGTGTTAGAATTAGCGTATCGAAGTGTGAAGAGGGAGTGGTGGGATACGTGAACGAGAAAGATCTTGAGAAGAATAAATTGAACCACGAAGAGATACCTGAATTATCACTGCCTAAGAACATTTTTGGAAAATGGTCCGATTTCTTCATCAACCGGTATCGGATTGTCTTTCTGCTGATCCTGGCGGTTCTCATTGTGGGAATCACGTCATACATTGATCTGCCGAGGGAACTGCAGCCGGAAGTGACCTTGCCTTACGGAATGGTGACGACGATCTATACGGGGGCAGCGCCGGATGAAGTGGAGTCCCTGGTGACCAACAAGATTGAGGCGAAGCTGGAGAACCTTTCTGATGTCAAGGAAATGACCAGCACCTCGGGTTTCGGGTATTCAAGCGTGTTCCTGGAGTTTGACCAGGGGGTGGATGTTGACAAGAAGATTTCGGATATGCGGGAAGCGCTCTCCGGAATCGATTCGGATCTGCCGGATGAGGCGGATCTGCCTGCAGTGGACAGCCTTAAAACCAACAATTCACCAATCATGGTAGTGAACCTGGCTGGAGACACCGATCTCGTTTCCCTCACACGAATTGCTGAGGATATAAAGGCTCGCCTTGAGAGGGAGAATGATGTGCTTGAAGCCCTTATCATCGGTGGGGTTGAAAGAGAAATACGCATAGAGGTGGATCCTCAGAAGCTGGCTTCATATCAGGTTTCAATGGATTCCATCAAAAATGCCATTTCCGGTTCCAATGTCAACTTTCCTGGCGGATCAATGGTGTTGGATGAGAAGAACTACAATCTTCGTACGGTTGGACAAATTCAGGATTCCAAAGAACTTGAGAATATCGCGATTACCTCGGCGGGGGGCGGAACTCTTTATCTGAGAGATGTCGCCACAGTTACGGACGGTGTCAAGGATGAAGTGTCATATTCCCGGATGT
>CAZEHS010000095.1:0-10964 GCA_964511875.1 uncultured Peptostreptococcaceae bacterium | reverse complement strand
TGACTATTGTATTACTTTTTTAATCGTTTTGGATTGTTCAGTTTTCAATCTCCAGTGTGTCTTGCACTCGGCCTGTACGCTCAGTTTCAAGCGACTGTCTCGAGGCGACTTGCTTATAATACCACCCCAGTTATACTCCGTCAATAGGTGATTTCAAAAACTTTATGCATTAATTTCACTGTTTAGAACACTATGCTGCAATACCAACGGTTACACCGCTTTAAATGGCATCTTAAAAGTTTCATCATCTCTTATACGGTTTAAAGGTGACCCGCATGGGTTCAACCTTTGCAGATCCAGAGGATATCAATGCAAACTCAAGTTTTTCGACTTCCTTAATGGTTAAAACGATCTTCGAATGCTTGATATTTTTTCCGCTTGAACCGGTAATGCAATTGATCTGTGATTTGTTGCTCTGATCCTGAAAAATATTTATCCGGTTATGATCTTTCAAAAAAGGGAACTGTTCCTGTGTTTCAGTGGGTAATTGTCCCCAGCTGTAATCTGCACTTTCGAATTTACGAGATGGTTTGTCTGCAATCGCTGGAACAAACCAGTCATTCCCAACTTTTTTCGCTGTTCTTAACTTTCCCTTACGGATCCACTGATCCGCTGTCGTTATCGTGACACCATAAACCTGGGCAAATTGTTCCAATGTAAGATAGTCTGACTTCACACTTATCAATGCAAAACCTTCATGGAGTGTCATCGACTGTTCATTTCCATTTTCGTCCAATTCATAATCACTGCATGATAAAACCAAAAGATCTATGCTGTCATTCATTATTTCAATTTCATAAAACCACCAGTTTTCGGTAAGTGTTGGGATGGGATAGTCATTCAAGGTATTTTTAAATCGATTGCATAGTGCAAGGACGCATTGCCTGTATGTGTCACTAAAGCCGAATTTATGTCGATCACAGGTTGCATAGTGTTCGATAAGCTGCTCTGTCGCATGCTTTAATTCTTCTTTATTGAAGCAATGTTCATTGCGGAACACTTCCAATTTTTTATCCATAATGCTCCTCCTTTTTTTCAGTGACTCCAGAGTCACTTCAATCTATTACCCTGATATATGGGAATCAATCTCTTTGTCATGCAAAACGTAAAAACAAAGCAATTGCAAGGTTAAGGCCTTTGCAATTGCTTTAAGATCACTTATTTTCCTTCACCTGCTTCAAACGGTTTAACCATTCCAATAAGCGGGCATAATGGCTTCCCTTCCAATAAATCCGACCGCACTGACTGCATCGGAAATACTCGCTGCACCACTCTTTTACCCGGGGAGGGACTAGTTCTTCTATTTCCTGTGATAGCGGCGCTTGAGAAATCCGGCCATTGCAAATCAGACATCGTGAAAATGGCACACTGCGCTCCCATAGCTGAAGCCGATCGAGTATTTCCACTGTCTGCAGCATCGGCTCTGTATTCCTGACATAGAGCCCATGGCTGATATTCTTTCTTTTAAGCAGCTGAAGGTCCCGGGTCAGAAGAATGCGTCCCTCCTGTTCAGAAACAGCTGCTAACCCTGAATCTGTACATCCCTTATCGTATGCCGTATCGAAGCCCATCAAACGCAGCCTCCGTGCCAGGGTTCCCAAATGTTCATCCAGTACGAACCGCATCTCCCTGAGACCCTTATCCCTGAGACGGGTTACTCCTTCCAGCTCCATTGCTTCGAAAACCGGATATACGCTGATACGGTCCTCATTTCCTGGAACATAGTCGAACCCTACAGATTCCCCATTCGCCAGGATCAGATCCACTTCCACATGCGGTACACCAAGACTCTCAATCAGATCCTTTACCGAGCGCCTATGTGAAAAAGTAATGTGAATATCCGTTTTTGGCGGATATTTCCTGATAAAATCATTTAGCTCCTCATAGAATCGGATGGTGATTCTGAATACTTCTGTTTTGGTTCCCATGCGCGCCTCCGGAATTGCCGAACTCTATCAGGTCATATCAGGGAAATTCCCTGTTTCATTGCCATAAAGATAATCAGTGCCGCTCCATTGACAACCAGTGTTCCAAAATATGTGAAGGATAGTATGCTTCTTGCTTCTGTATCAATGTCGTAGTATGGGTCCAGATCCCGATTGATATGCCTCTTTTTCCATGCGTTGATGGACCCTGTTATGAGGAGTACCATTAAAACCGGATTATGACTGTATAGTGCCATCCCACCGAACAGGACCAACCCAAATAGCCAATATTTACTGGATATTGCTGACGCAATTCGACCGCCGTCCAGAAATCCGAATGGAATGAGGTTGAATAGAGTCATCACAAGGTTGATATAGATCAATCCCTTGAGAAGCTCATTACCGGTAAGCAGCCAGCCGACTGCTGCCAGAAGTGTTGCGAACGTACCTGCCAGGGGGCCGGCAATGGCAATTTTGCCTTCTACCTCCGCATTCGCGGGTTTTTCCTTCATACCGATAAAGGCACCCAGGAAGGGGATGAATACCGGGGCACTTACTTCCACACCCGCTTCCCGCGCTGCCAGATAATGGCCCATCTCATGAATGAAGATCAATGCCACAAACCCGAGGGCGAAGTACCAGCCGTAGGTTGCGGCATAGACCCAAGCCATGACCGCCATTGTGACAAGGGTCCCACCCATGCTGCCCAGCTTGAAAATCTGAAGAAATACATCCAGCTTCAATGTCTGCATTAGCATTAGGATCAGCACTTTGCTTTTTACAAGTATGGCCACAATAACCGCAGCAATGCCGACTGTCTTTTTCTTCGCTTCGACATCCGGTCTGTAAACCCCATCATCCTGTCTCTTCGATTTGAACAGCTTCCATTTATTCATTGAATCCAGATCTTTCATTGTCATGAATTTCGCCTCCAGTAATATCTTTATTCTAACAGATATCCCTGGAGGCGCCTGAAATTTACATTAAAATGCGGAATCATGTGCTGAAAATGTACGAAGCTGTTCATCTTAGAAGTTTCCGAACAACTGAAACCGTAAAATATGCCATGAGAAATACGCCAATAAAACCCTCACTTCCGGAAACCAGGACTGATGGGAAATTACCCGGGCAGACGCCGCCGTAGCCGATAGTGAGAAAGGTTTGCACACTCTGATAAAAAGCCAACATTGCCCGGTTGACATGTGTCTCCCCGGATCCTTGGAAGTTGCTGATATTCTCCAGTTCGATCCACGGCATCATGTAGATCAGGGAGAACAGCAGAATGGTCTGGACCATTGCTTTGAACACACTGGCCGGTGAAGTTCCATAGCGGCCGATATTGTCAAAAATCAACCAGCTCATGCCTTTACGGACCTTGAGTAATGCAGTTCCGAAAAATCGAGTGAAATGAGGATAATCAGTATTTCTCAATCGAACAATTTCCTGCAGATAGCGCCCCTGGAGCTGACATCGTTTGAATTCAACATATGCCAGATCCTCATCGTCATACTGCCCGATGGTTCTGAAATTCTCCTTCAGAAGCCGGAACTGGCTGGCCTTATCCATGAAATCAGTGCCGTCACCCTGATCGTAGATCATATAAGCGACCTTGTTGTCTTTCCAATCGATATAGATATGCCCCAGATTCTTTGTGCCGCTGAGGTTGATGACTTGTATCTTTTGCGTGTTGAGCGCAACATTGCTTCGGAGATCTACGGTTTTTTCTATGATGGAGTTCAGAATGCTGAGAAACCTGCAGCTCTCAAAATTTAGGTATACATGGTTATCAAATGTACATTCATGGAATATCACCGTATCCGCAACGGTATCGAAGAAATTCAGTTTTCCCTGACTGAACTCCGTGCCGTAAAAATTAAGTGAGGTTTTTGACAGATTGCTCCGATTAAAATCGATATCCCCACGACCAAACCGGCAGGATACAATGTTGAATACTGCTGTATCGAAATGACTGTCTGTGAATTCCAGAAAGCCGTCGCCAAAATCGGTACTGGTGATATGGATATCTTCGCATCCGAAATAACAACCGTTGAAATGAATATTGCCCCTTCGAAAAATCGCATCAATCATGTGAAGGCTGCCCTTACCAAAATTTGCGCCGGTAAAGCTCACCATGCCCCGAGGGAATACCACACCGCTGAAGTCCTTGTCACCTTCCCCAAGATTACTTCCTCCGAAATTCAGCTCACCTGATCCGAACCGAGCAAGCCGGAAATCGATGTTGCCCTTATCCAGCTTCATTTCTATGAAATCAGTGTCGCCATCATTGAAAAAAACACTACGGAAGATCATGTTGCTTCCCTTGAGATTAAGCTTTCTGAAATCAGTGAAGCCCTCGGAAAAATGAGCACTGGTGAAATTCAGATTACTGGCAGTGCATTGGACATGAAAAAAATGAAAGTCGCCGCTGCGTACAATCATGCCCCCAAAATCCATAGGGCAGTGGTCGAAATGACTGTTGTTGAAATAGATGTTGCGCAAGTTCAGCTCGGTTTTCCCAAAGTCGAGTTCCTTCGAGTTAAAACGTACATCCCTGAAATCAACCGTTGTCCCATGAAAGACCGATCCTCTGAAAGCAGTGCTGTGTCCTGTGAATTCCGAAATGCTGAAATCCGTATTCCCATCAAAAAAAACGTGCCTGGCACTGAGATTATGTATTCTGATCCGGTCATAATCCGTCTTGCGGACCTCGCTGAGTGTGAAGTCCCTGATATAAAGATTATCCAGGATCAATTCCCGTCCTTCTCGCAGTGCGGTGTACACTGATTCCTTATCCCAATAGCCGAACTCTTCCTTCTTTAAAATAATGCCGGTCGGGGATATGAAAGTGACCTGAGCAGTTTGAGTACTGATCAGCTGATTATCCTGGAAATAGGGTTTATCTAAAAAATCTACTACATGGTTCATAGGAAACACCTCAGTGTAGGGTCAGGGTTGGAATAAAGAAAATCCGCAGTGTTAAGGGGGTTCCCTATGAACTGCGGATTTTTCTCAAGACTAGCCCTTGACAGCGATCATTTCGATTTCAACTTTAGCGTCCAGCGGAAGCCGCGCTACTTCAACGGTGGCACGGGCTGGCTTATGTTCAGTGAAATACTCAGCATAGATTCCATTGATACGGGCAAAATCATTCATATCCTTTATGAAAATGGTGACCTTGGCAACATCCTTCATGGAAGCGCCTGCATCCGCAAGAATAGCCTTGCAGTTCTCCAGGCTTTGTCTGGTCATCTCTTCGATGCTTTCAGCCGATATCTTTCCTTCAGCCGGATTGATCGGTAATTGTCCTGATACGAAAATCATGTTACCCGCAATCATTCCCTGGGAGTAAGGCCCCAGAGCTGCAGGCGCTTTATCAGTGGCGATGGGTTGAAGTGCCATGTGAAGCCTCCTTATATATTTGTTTTTGCAACGCGAATCTCATCAAGATAATTATAGATGGTATAACGGGAAACACATAGGACTTTTGCAACATAATCAATGGCTCCCTTTATCAGGAATGCCCCCTGTATGTCCAGTCTTTTGACTATGTCCACTTTTTCTTCCTTCGTCAGATAGGCTACCGGTTTACCCGACTCATCAATGGTGTTGAGAACGATATCGGTCAGCACATCATTGATACGATTTACAGGTTCTCCATCGACCTCTTTTTCTGAGGCTGTAATATCGATTTTCATGATGTCATCAAGTGCTTTTTTTGCCAGCATCAGCTCTGTAAGATCGTAGTTGATGCACATGCATCCCACTGGCTCGTTATCGTCATCTTTGATATGAATGGTAGTGCATTTGAGAACACGGCCATCAGGCGTTTTTCCGCTGTAGTTTATCACATCATCACCGGACTGGCTTTTGAAAACCTTTTGGAGTGAATTCTCCGTTACAGGGCTTCCAACTACCCGACCGGTAACATGGCCGTTTTCAATGGCAACAATGGAGTTCGGCTTCAGGCTGAAATCATGGATCACAACCTCACAGTTTGGGCCGAACATGTAAGCTACGCCTTTCGCCATGGACAAATATCGTTTGAAGACAGGCTTGATTTCTTTACTCATGGACACCTCCCGGGGTTACCCTTTCACGACAATGTTGACTAACTTTTGAGGTATCAGAACAACTTTAACTATTTGACGCCCATCAATGAACCGGAGTATCCTTTCGTTTTCCATTACCATTTTTTCCAAAGCAGACTGATCGATTTCACGGGGTACAGTGACCTTGTCCCGTACCTTTCCATTAATCTGCAGAACCACTTCCACCTCTTCTTTTACAAGAGCCTTTTCATCATACTGCGGCCATGGCATGCTATGAACAGACTGAGTATTTCCAAGGGATATCCACAGTTCCTCGGTCATATGGGGAGCAAATGGCGCCATTAGCATGACAACCTTGTTTATGGCATCCGTAAGCAGAGCTTTATTGACTGATCCGGCTTCCCGGTAACGGTACAACTCATTGACCAGCTCCATAACAGCGCTGATGGCCGTATTGAAGTTGAACCGATCGGAGATATCGTCAGTTACCTTTTTTACAGTCTTATTGATGATGAAGTTCAAATTCTTATCGGCATCGGATAACTCACCAATCGCAGCGCCTGGATCAAGGTTGTCCTTAGCATCCTGCACCAGTCTCCAGACTCGGTTCAGGAAGCGGAACGAGCCTTCCACCCCATCGTCATTCCAATCAAGATCCCGTTCCGGTGGAGCAGCGAAGAGGATGAACAGACGTGCCGTATCCGCACCGTATTTATCGATGATTTCCTTCGGGCTGACTACGTTGCCCTTGGATTTGGACATCTTCGCGCCATCCTTCAGGACCATGCCCTGAGTCAGCAGGTTTCGGAAAGGTTCCTTAACCGGTGACAGGCCCATATCGTGCAGTACACGGGTATAAAATCGTGAATACAGAAGATGCAGGATCGCATGCTCCACACCGCCGATATACTGGTCCACATCCATCCAGTACTCCGCTTTTTCACGGCTGAAGGGGGCTGAGTCATTGTGAGGATCACAGTATCGGAGGAAATACCAGGATGAATCAACAAAGGTGTCCATGGTATCCGTTTCCCGGCGGGCACGGCCTCCACAAACGGGGCATTCTGTGTACATGAAGGTTTCACTGGTAAGCAGCGGAGACTCGCCTTTGCCTGTGAATTTCACATCCAGCGGCAGAAGGAGGGGCAGGTCCTGCTCTGGCACAGCCACTTCTCCGCAGCTGTCACAGTACATGATCGGAATGGGAACACCCCAGTACCGCTGTCGTGAAATCAGCCAGTCACGAAGCCGGAAGTTGATGGTTTTCTTGCCGATCGCCTGGACTTCCAAATCCGAAACCAGTGCTTCAATGCCTGCATCCACATCCATACCTGAGTATTTCCCGGAGTGGATCAGCTTGCCTGACTCGGTATAGGCCTCCATCATTGAGGCACCTTCATAAACACTGCCGTCTTTGGATATGACAGGGATGATTTCAATATCATATTTCCGTGCGAATTCGAAATCCCGCTCGTCATGGGCAGGTACAGCCATGATCGCACCGGTTCCATAATGCATCAGCACATAATTTGCCACCCAGATAGGCACCTTGGCACCATTCAGCGGATTGATGGCGTATTTACCGGTGAAGACACCTTCCTTCACCAACTCAGTGGAGGAACGCTCGATTTCCGTGAGGAATTGGAGCTTCTCGTTGAAGGAGTTGACGATCGCTTCGTATTCAGTGCCTGCAATCAGTTCTGACACAAGGGGGTGCTCAGGAGCCAATACCATGAAAGTGGCACCGAATATCGTATCCGGACGAGTGGTGAACACCTTCAGTTTTTCATCTGTGCCTTCAAGGTCAAAATCCACCTCGGCACCGATGCTTCTGCCGATCCAGTTTGCCTGCATTGTCTTGACCTTATCGGGCCAGCCTGGGAGATTATCCAGATCCTCAAGCAGTTCGTTGGCATAATCGGTGATTTTAAGATACCACTGTTCCAGATTTTTCTTGCCGACTACGCTGTCACATCGTTCACACTGTCCACCGACCACCTGTTCGTTGGCCAACACGGTTTCGCAGGAAGGACACCAGTTCACAGGGGATTTTTTCTTGTATGCCAGACCTTTCTTATAGAATTCGATGAAGATCCATTGGGTCCACTTGTAGTAGTCAGGCATGCAGGTTCCCACTTCACGGTCCCAATCATAGCTGATTCCCAGAGTATTAAGCGCAACTTTCATTTCAGCGATATTGTTCCGTGTCCATGGATCCGGATGGATGCCATGAGCAATGGCGGCATTTTCTGCCGGAAGGCCGAAAGCATCCCAACCCATTGGGTGAAGAACGTTAAAGCCGTTCATCTTTTTGAACCGTGCAATGACATCACCAATGGAATAATTGCGCACATGACCCATATGAAGGCTGCCCGAAGGATAAGGGAACATTTCCAGCACATAATATTTAGGCTTCGAAGGATCTTCCCCAGTTTTGAAATCATCACCGCTAAGCCATTTTTGCTGCCACTTCTGTTCAATTTCCGTGAAAAGGTACTTCTCCATTTGTAGGCCTCCTGATTGCTTGAATATGTGCAGATCTTGGTTATGCAATGACAATCATTGGTGCATCAAATAAACGCTGTACATGACAATATCCCAAAAAATAAAAACGGCACCCTTCAGATGCGTAGGGACGGAAAAATCCGCGGTACCACCCTACTTGACATTAAATGTCCTCTTATCAGTTCGATACGGGGAACCAACCCATTCTTCGGAGCTGAGTTCAGAACTTTATCGCACCGGTTCGCACCAACCACCGGTTCTCTTAAGCGACATTTTCGTTCCTACTGCTGCTCTAATCGTTATGAATGCTTAAAATTAATATTATAAGGCTTTCATCCCAGTGTCAAGGGATAATTCAATGGGTCTGGCATCGCGCCAGATCCTATCCAAACCGTAATAGGCACGGGTTTCGCGAATGAAAATGTGAACCACTACATCCACATAGTCCAGGATGATCCAATCACCAGTGCGGTGTCCTTCCTTATGTCGCAGTGACATATTGAGCGGACGCGCTCCTTCTTCGACATAATCTGCCAGTGCCAGCACTTGGCGGGTTGATCCCCCTGTTGCGATGATAAAATAGTCCGTTATTGTGCTGATTCCCCGAACATCAAGCAGAGAAATATCCATGCCTTTCTTACTATCCAAGAGAAGGGCGATTTTCTTTGCCTGTTCCCGAATCGAATCCATGATGCCTCCTGCTGTTCTGCTCGATGATCATTTCATTGCGAGCATAAAGAGTATTGGGATGTATGAGTCTGTCAGTACCTATGAGATAGGAAATGGATGATTCAAGCGCCATTAGCACTGCTTTGTCCAAATTAACCTGGGCAGTTTTACGGAGCTCGTCTGCATTTTTGAACTTTCTTCCGGGCTCGATGAAATCTGCCAGATAAATGATTTTTTCTAATTTTCCCATGCCGACACGACCAAAGGTGTGATAACGGATTGCATTAAGAACATCAGGATCCATAATTTTCAAATCCCTCGCTGCAAGCTCTGCTCCGACAGGGCCATGGGCCAGCATCATGTGGCGGCTGACAACGGGGTCAAGCTCAAGCTCCAGCTCATGCGCAGCCTCGCGCAGTTCTTCCGGACTGAGGTTCTTGGCGTAGTCATGAAGGAGTCCGGCCACGGCAGCGGTACCTTTATCAGCACCGTGGATCCGAGCCAGGACAATAGCGGTTTCCATAACATGGATTGAATGCTCGTATCGCTTAGTCTGAAGTCGTCCCTTCAGGGCAGTTTTAAGTTTCTTGATGGTCATAATGCGTACCTCCGTATGACCCGTTCAGGGTAATATAGGATGATACCGTCTCCGGCACCAGGTCGCTGATGTCTTGGGCACTGGCAACCCTGCTTCGTATCTGTGAAGCGGAAATATCCATCAACGGCATATCCACCATCAGTACCCGCGCCCCGTGCCGGCTTTTCAGCACCTGCATCTGATCCTCCATAGCTTCCCGGGCAATTCCCGGACGAGCCGCGGCCACAAATGTGCACAGGGTAACCAGCTCTTTGAAGGACCACCAATTGACAAGGTCGACAAGAGAATCAGCCCCCATGATGAAGAATATCTGGTCATCATCATTGAAAATACCCCGAAAGGCTTTTAGGGTTCTGACCGTATAAGTGGTCTCCTCAGCATCCAGTTCAAGCCGGGAAACAGAAAAGCGGCTGTCACAGGTGACCGCCAACTTGACCATGGCATAGCGGTGTTCTGCAGGCGCAAGGTATTCATTGGATTTGTGCGGAGGAAAACCAGCCGGTATGAAAACGAGCTGTTCCAGCCCTAATTCATCACAGACCGTTTTACCTAAAGCAAGATGCCCGTTATGTATGGGGTTGAATGAACCCCCGAAAACACCGATTTTTCTGCCTGACATATAGACCTCTGCAATAAGGAATCAATTTGCCACGGATAACACGGATGTATATTGTCATTGCGAGCTGAAGGCGCGGCAATCTCTCCCTTAAAACGAGGTTAACTCATCATTTACTGATCAGGGAGAGATTGCCGCGTCACTTCGCTTCTCGCAATGACAAACAAGAGACCAATTTTCCGGTTTACTCCGTGTAAATCCGTGTTATCCGTGGCTATAGTCTTTATCCCTTGCGCTTTCTTTCCTGCGGAATCACAATCTTTCGTTTTTCTGGCTCTTCAGCTTCTTTGTAAAGCACGATTTTTCGGCCGATGGACTGTACGAATTCGCTTCCTGTCCGTTCAGCCAGCATGAAGGCCGTTTGCTTCACATCCAGATCCGCAGATGATTCAAGAATCGAGATTTTCACAAGCTCCTTCGAGCCGATTGTCATTGCCAGCTGGGTTACGAAGCTATCCGTAACCCCTTCCTTGCCGATTTGCAAGATTGCCTGCATGGGATTAGCCAGGCCTTTCAGATAACTGCGTTGTTTCCCTGTCAGCATAAGTTCCTCTTAGTCGTAGAATTCAAATTCAAAGTTGTTGATGCGGACGGTATCGCCA
>CAZEHS010000094.1:0-11011 GCA_964511875.1 uncultured Peptostreptococcaceae bacterium | reverse complement strand
AATTCCCCATCGGATAATAGGGCATCATATTGTCCTGCAGCCATTTAAGTGAATCCACGGGAGTCATACCCCAGTTTGTCGGACAGGTGGAAAGCACTTCAACGATTCCGAAGCCTTTTCCTTCAATTTGAACCTGGAACGCCTTCTTGATGGCAGCCTTGGCTTTTCTGACATTACCCGGCGTATCCACAGAAACCCGCTCTACGAACACGGCGCTTGTGATGGTTGCCAGCATTTCCGAAACCCGAAGGGGGAAGCCGGAATGCTCTGATGTTCTGCCGTAAGGGGCTGTGGTAGCCTTCTGTCCGATAAGCGTCGTCGGCGCCATTTGGCCGCCAGTCATGCCGTAGATGGCATTGTTGACGAAAATCGTTGTGATCTTTTCACCCCGGTGTGCCGCATGAACGATTTCAGCCGTTCCGATGGAAGCAAGATCCCCGTCCCCCTGGTAGGTGAAAACAACCTTTTCAGGGTGGACGCGCTTGATGCCGGTTGCAACAGCCGGAGCGCGGCCATGGCCCGCTTCCTGCATATCGCAGTTGAAATACTCGTAAGCAAGTACTGAACAGCCAACCGGCGCTACGCCGATGGTGTCTCCCAGCACGCCCAGTTCCTCCAGCACTTCTGCTGTGAGTCTATGAATGATCCCATGGGTACACCCCGGGCAGTAGTGGAACTGTTTATCGGTAAGTCCTTTTGTTTTTCCGAATACAACTGCCATTATTTCGCACCTCCCAGCATCACTTTCACTTTGTCTACAATGGCTTCCGGTGTCGGAATCATTCCGCCGGAACGGCCGTAGAACTCAACCGGGTACTTACATTTCACTGCAAGGCTTACATCATTGACCATCTGTCCCATGGACATTTCTACCGAAAGTAGAGACTTTACCGTTGAAGGCAGGTTCTCGAATGCCTTGACCGGAAATGGCCATAGGGTCATAGGTCTAATCAGCCCTGCATTGATTCCAGCTGCTTTCAGATCCGCGATGGCATTTTTAACAATCCGTGATGTTGTCCCATAAGCAACCATTACAACCTCAGCATTTTCCATATTGTAAAGCTCGTATCGGGCTTCTTTATCCTTCATTTCCTGATATTTCGCCTGAAGCTTTATGTTATGGTTTTCAAGATCCTGAGGGTCAAGAGCCAATGAATTGATGATATTTGGCTTTCTGGTTCCGCCAGTCCCTACTGTTGCCCAGGTTTTTTCCTTAAGGGCACGACCGCCTGCGATATCCTTGAATTCGATAGGTTCCATCATCTGACCGATCATACCGTCGCCCATTACCATGACAGGGTTACGGTAGTAGTCCGCTGCATCAAATGCTTCCTGAACCATATCAACCATTTCCTGAATGTTGGCAGGCGCATACACAAGAAGATTGTAGTCCCCATTACCACCGCCCCGGGTAGCTTGATTGTAATCTGCCTGAGAAGGCTGAATACCGCCAAGTCCAGGACCCCCACGGGAAATATTCACGATGACGCAGGGCAGTTCAGCCCCTGCGATATAGGTGATCCCTTCCTGTTTAAGAGCAATACCGCAGGAGGATGAGGATGTCATACACCTGGCACCTGCTCCGGCTGCTCCGTAAATCATGTTGATAGCAGCTACTTCAGACTCTGCCTGAACGAATACGCCGCCGACTTTCGGCATTTCCTTGGCCATATACTCAGGAATTTCATTCTGTGGTGTGATGGGATACCCGAAGAAGTGACGGCAGCCCGCTTTTATAGCCGCTGCGCCGATTGCTTCGTTCCCTTTCATCAATATCTTTGCCATTATATCTCCCCCTTATCCTTAAACCAGTTCTCGCTCAACAGTCAGGACATTATCCGGACACATTGTTGCGCAGTTCGTACAGCCGATGCATTTGTCCATATCGGAAATCATAACAGGATGATAGCCTTTGGCATTGATCCTGGTCGTGTCGTAGGTAACGATATTCACTGGGCACACGTTGCCGCACAGACCACAGCCCTTGCATCTGTTCTCATCGATGAAAACTTTCCCTTTTGCTTTTGCCACGTCTTTACCTCCTTATATTGTTCATTGCCATTTTTCACGCATATACATCTTCAATGGAAATATCTCTCCTTGAAGATTTTGGGGCAAATCCTTTGCAATCGTTTCAAGTGCACTGACATAGCGCACCGGAATCCCGGATGATTTGGATACTTCTTCTACTAATTCCTGACCGTAAAGCACATCTTTAACAGTGGTTTCCCGCACAAGGTGCGTATTGTTGATCAGTCCGGTGACCTTCGCCCCGGCAGTTGCTTCAATGGCCCTGATCTGATGCATGACACCCCTCAGATCGGAGGTGTCTTCTCGGTATCGGTTCACTACGCAGAACATATCGTAATCGCCTTCTTTAAAATAGGCGTGAAACTGAGCAATCACCCTGGCACCGACTGAATCCCCGCCTACGTCCATCACCAGGCTGTAGGTATCATCCTGAAGCGGTGACAGCACATCCGCAGACACCATCGGCAGGTCCAGATTGGCATGATGCCCCCGGCTCCCGGATATGACTCTGATGCCCAGCGCCTCCATCATCTCTGCCTTTTCACGGGACCGGAAATACGGATTCACGATATCCATATCTGCCAGGGCAGTCTTATTCCCCGCAGCCATAAGCTTCATGGCGTAGTTGACGGCGAATTCAGTCTTACCACTGCCATAATGACCGATAATAATGCGTATCCGTTTGTCGTTAAGCATGATGCTCCTTTATACGTAAATCTGCGCTGCCTCTTCCCCTTTTAGAACGCGGAGACCACCCAGAGCAAGAGCGGACATTTCATCCTCACCCGGATAAACGATGATTTTACCTATGAAGGATACACTCTCTTCGATCCATCCGATTAGTGTCTTGTCATAGGCCAATCCGCCGGTAATGATTACAGCATCCACTTTACCTTTGAGTACAGTGGCGCACATTCCTATCTCCTTGGCAATCTGATAAGCCATGGCCTTATAGACCAGCTCAGCTTCCTTGTTGCCGTCCTTGATCATCTGTGTCACTTCACGTCCGTCATTGGTGTTCAGGTATGCAACAAGACCCCCCTGTCCCTTTATTTTTTTCTTGAGGTCTGCATGGGAAATCTTGCCGCTGAAACACAACTTGGCCAGATCGCCTACTGGCAGGCCCCCGGAACGTTCCGGCGAGAAAGGGCCCTCTCCGTCCAGTGCGTTGTTCACATCCACTACCCTGCCTTTTAAATGAGCTCCGACTGAAATGCCGCCGCCCAGGTGGGCAACTATTAAATTACATTCATCATAGTGTTTGTTCATTTCTGCCGCAGCACGTCTTGCTACTGCCTTTTGATTCAGAGCATGGAAGATGCTGATCCGAGGGATTTCTGGCATCCCTGAAATTCGAGCCACCGGCTCCAACTCGTCCACCACTACCGGATCAACGATGTAAGCCGGGATATTCAGCTTGCTGGCAATCTCATGAGCGATCACGCCCCCAAGATTACTAGCATGCTCGCCAAGAACGCCTTCCTTCAAATCTTCAATCATGGCAGCATCGACCTCGTAGGTACCACCCTTCATCGGTTTCAGCAGACCGCCCCGGCCAACAACTGCACTGAGTTTAGTCAGGTTGATACCCTTTTCATTCAGCGTATCCAGAATCACATTCATCCGAAAATCATATTGCGCGAATATATGGGTGTACTTGTTGATTTCTTCCGTCGGATGTCTGAGAGTCTCTTCCATCACCAGTTTATCATTGTCAAATATCGCAATCTTCGTGGATGTGGATCCCGGATTGATTGCCAAAATACGAAATGCTTCCATTCACAATCTCCTCTCAGAATTAAGTGTATCCTGTCATTGCGAGGAACGCAGTGACGCGGCAATCTCTCTCTAGGCATTTTAATTTCATTGTTTTCAAAATCAAGACCAAAGGGAGAGATTGCCGCGCTACGCTCGCAATGACAAGCAACTTTGATGCTTACTCATACTAATATGTTTCGCTACCCCTTCGCCGCCATCAGCACGCCAAGGGCGATTGAATTGAGCTTGGCATCTTCGCTGTCTGCACGGGAGGTCAGTACTATCGGTGCTTTTGCTCCGACAATCACTCCCGCGCTGCGGCCATCTGTCAGGAAGCCTAAAGCCTTATACAGCACGTTGCCCGCCTCTATGGTCGGGCACAGCAGTATATCAGCATCACCGGCCACCGGATGGGTGACTTTTTTCAGTTTCGCCGCATCCAGAGAAACTGCGTTATCAAGAGCAAGAGGTCCGCCAACCAGACAACCGGCGATCTCACCCCGTTCGTTCATTGCCTGAAGTTCTGCTGCTTCCACAGTCGCCGGCATCTTGGGCTCCACCTTTTCCTTGGCACAGATTACAGCCACCTTTGGAGTTTCGATGTCCAGCGCTTTCGCAACGATTACCGCATTCTCAATTATCTGTTTCTTTGTGTTCAAATCCGGTGCGATGTTCATGGCTGCATCCGTAACCATCAGCAACTTATGGTAATGTTTGTTCAAGTCAAAAACCGCCACATGGGACAGGGCATTTCCTGTACGAAGGCCAATTTCCTTATCCAGGACAGCCTTCAGGATGATGGCGGTATCCACCAGACCCTTCATGACCATCTGGGCTTTACCTGAGGAAACAAGTTCCACTGCTTTACGTGAAGCCTCTGTCAAATCCACAATATCGATGCACTCGTACGCGTTCAGGTCAATTCCATTGGCCTCCGCGATGTTTTTGATTTTTTCCATATCCCCGACCAGCACTGCGTTAACAATGCCGTTTTTTCGGGCGTTTTCTACAGCCAGGAGAGCATCCTCGTCCTGGGCACACGCTACAGCGACGGTTTTAGGACCTCTTACAATCGCCATTTCCAAAACTTCATCCAATGTTCTGATCATTTTCACACCTCTCCTCATAGGAAAACGTTATTCCTCACATAATAGACAGTCGCAAACTTCATGCCAATTAAGCAAATACCTCTAATCCGCTTTGTAACACTTGCCCTTGGAGCCATTCTCGATTCCTGCAGTATCTCTGCTCTTGAAAATATGCAATTTTTTGCACGCAACAATTGGCAAGAAAGGCGAGATACGCAACTTATTGCATACCCCACCTCAGCTGATTCAAACACATATATGGTTTAATTCACTTCATTCTCATAGATTTTTACTTTTTCCTGACCGGACATCACCCGCAGAACGCCTTCATTCAAGGCCCACATTTCATCTTCACCGGGCTTCAGGATCACAGGTGCGATGAAACTCACCCTATCGGTGATCATATCTGTCAGGTACTTGGAGTATGCCACACCGCCTGTCAGGATGATGGCATCGATCTCGCCCTTCAGAACCGTTGCCATGGCACCGATCTCTTTGGAAATCTGATAACCCATCGCCTCGAAAACCAGCTTGGCATTGGCATCACCATCTTCAATCATTTTGAGCACTTCCCTGGCATCATTTGTTCCCAAATAAGCCACCAGGCCGCCTTTGCCTCTGATCTTCTGCTTGATCTCATCCGCAGTATATTTCCCGGAATAGCATAGCTTTGCTAAATCCCCAACCGGAAGACCCCCTGTCCGTTCAGGCGAAAACGGGCCCATTTCATTAGCATTATTGGCATCCACCATCCTGCCCTTTTTAAGAGGAACGATGGAAATGCCGCCTCCCAAATGCGCCACTATCAGGTTCATCTCCTCCATGGGTTTCCCCAGGTCTTTGGATGCGTTGAACGCGACAGCGCGGATGTTGAGGGCGTGTCCCAATGACTTTCGCTCGATTTCAGGAATCCCGGATATCCTGGCGACATCCTCAAATTCATCGACAGCGACAGGATCCACAATGTATGCCGGTATGTCTGCCAGATCAGCAATTCCATGGGCGATCAGCCCCCCGAGATTGGAGGCATGATCACCCTGGACACCGATGCGCAGGTCATGCATCATCGGTTCTGAAACCAGGTATGTCCCGGAAGGCATTGCCTTCAGCAGGCCGCCGCGGCCAACCACTGCCAGAAGCTGATCCTGATGATAACCCTCCGCCTTCATCCAGGCGGCAATCATATCCCGGCGATATTCATACTGATCCGTGATATTTGCAAACTCTGAAAGTTCATCAGAGGAATGGTTAAGATTTTTCTGCAGAACATTTTCTGTCCCCTTGAACAGGGCGACTTTCGTTGAAGTGGATCCAGGATTGATGGCTAAAACGTACTCTCGCATTATACAACCTCCTATAGGCTTATCCGAAATGATCGGACCGTTTCTAATTCTTATTATAGTGAAGTCACTCCATTGTGTCTACACAGATTTTTTAACATATAAAATAATTTAGTAATTCTCTCCGGTCAGGAGTCCGTATCTTTCCATTTTATAATACAGAGTCCGGATGGATACGCCCAAAGCCTTTGCACAGGCTGTCTTGTTGCCATGAGCTGCTTTTACCGCTTCCATGAGATATTCCTTCTCATAAGCATCCATCCTGTATTTCAATGACTCGAAGCCCGTCAGATCTCCCGGTTCCGGGATTAGCTGGGAGGTTGCTTTCAGGGTAGTGCCTTTGTCCAACGGCTGAAGATGTCTGATATCCATGATTTTTTCATGAATCCGCATATTGATCATACCCCGGCCCAGGTAATTCTCCAGTTCTCTGATGTTTCCTGGCCAGTCATACTGCTGAATCCGCTCCATTGCTCCGTTGCTGATGGAGGAGACATTCCTGCCGTACTCCTGGTTGAACCTTGCAATCAGATGGTCTGCCAAGGCCGGCAGATCAGAGCGCCTGAGCCTGAGCGGCGGTATTTCGATAGGGATCACATTCAAACGATAGTATAGGTCCTTTCGGAACTTGCCTTCATCAACGGCCTGCTCCAAATCCAGATTGGTCGCGGAAATGACGCGTACGTTTACGGGAAGGGGTTTCGTGCCGCCCACCCGGACTATTTCCTTTTCCTGAAGGACTCTAAGCAGTTTGACCTGAGTATTGAGATTGATTTCACCGATCTCATCTAAAAATATGGTTCCCCCTGAGGCCCTTTCAAAAAATCCAACCTTCCCGCCCTTGCTGGCACCGGTGAACGCCCCTTCATCATAACCGAACAGTTCGCTTTCAAGCAGATTTTCACTGATGGCAGCACAATTCACACGAATGAACTGAGCATTCCTCCGATTGCTGGCATTATGGATCGCATGGGCGAAGAGCTCCTTACCTGTACCGCTTTCTCCCCGGAGGATAACGGTTGCGGGTGTGGCAGCCGCAATTTCAGCCTTGCTTACAGCCTCCCTGATCAGCGGGTGCGTGCCGATGATATCCGCGAATGTATACTTGGCTTCAAGATTCCGTATGATCTGCTTCGCCTGGTCCAGTTCACTGCTAAGACGCTTGATTTCAGACATGTCGTGAATAACGGCGACACTACCCCTGAGTTCACCATTGACAAGCAGCGGGGCCGCACTCGCAACGACTTCTTTCTTATATTTGCCTGTCCTCAGAACAACTCCGTCAACAGCTTTGCGGGTTTCCAGAACTTTCCTGTGGACACTTGCTCCACCATATTCCTCAGCGATATCTACGGAAAAATCCCTGCCGATCACTTCGGAGGACGTCAAACCGGTTAGGCGGGTATAAGCCGGATTGATCAGAACATGGATTCCGTGCTGATTGACAACCGATATAGCGTCCTGAGTAGAGTTGAAAACAGCTTCAAGTGTTCCCTGTATTTCCTTGAGATTAGTTATTTCTTCTGCCAGGACCACCATCTCACTTATGTCACGGAAGATAGCAACCGCCCCAAGTATTGAGCCATTATCGTCCACTAAGGGCAGACGGGAGGTAATGATTTCGACATCCCCCAAATGCTGACGCTGGTTCAGCTCCGGTCGGCCGCTGACAAGCACATACGGCAGCCGCGTTGAGGCAACCACTTCTCCGATGGCCTTCCCTAGAACATCCCCGGATTTTTGCTTTGTCAGCTTTTCCGCGGCCTGATTGAACAGTGTGATCCTTCCCTGGGTGTCCACAGCGATCATGGCATCGTGGGTTGCGTTGAGTATGAGTCCGATTTCCTTTTCCATAGGCTCCTCGCTGGGTTTAATGCGTTCTGCTTATGATTGTACACGATTTCCGCCCTCAGTGTGCAAACAATTGCAAAGCTCTGTTTCACAGCAGGCCGACCTCGAGATTGACGGGCATGTCATTCAGGCAAAGTTCATCCTCACTCCAATGAACAGTATAAAGCCGGCTCTGATAGCGTATGTGTCGGATATGACGAAAAACAGACTTCAGTGGATGATTCTCAAACAGCCCAAGCATGAGAATATCAACGTCGGTTCTTGACTCCGCGATCCTGACTATCAGATCCCGGGCGATCCCCATATCATTCCCCCTGACGCACAGGCCGGTGATGCACGCGTAATTCACCGGTATATCCGCCTCCGGGAAGTCAGGATATCCAATAAGGCCCAGGGGTAAGTTTTTAAGGCACCTGTATATTCCTGAATACTCTGTCACGATATGTTGTTTCCAGCTCTGCTGATTCCACACTGAACAGGAAGCAAGAATTTCACCATCCGTGCCGCGCAATATGCAGATATCCTTGTCCGTGATTCCCGGAAGCATGATTTCCGGTGCCGAAAAATTCATGCGGCTCATCTGCTCCTGATAAAAAAGGCTCAAATCCTCAGAATATCCGTTCTCCAATGCATATGAACGATTACCTTTCCGCCTTCCTGTTTTAAGGCAGTATACCTTATAGTCACCGCAGTACCTGTATTCCGGCATATTTCGCCGTTTTTTTTCCAGGATCCGCTGAGCGTCATGATTGTCCTTCAGTATTGTCGTGTAATAGATATCCACATGGGCTTTGGTCGCTTCGTGCATGAATTCATAGACCTTGGATATATGGGGCACCCGATTCCTGTACGCCGGCAGAACCTTAAGCCCTGTCAGGTAACCCACATTTCTGATTTCTCCGTTGATGTAAGCCTTCCGCACGACGCAGCATCCCATGCCGACGATTTCTCCACTTTGCATATCACGCATCACAGGAACATAGACAGCATCTCCTTCAGATTCCAAGGATCGTATTGGATCAGGCCGGCGGGTGTAAAGTACCGAAATCCCCCCATTATATGGAGCGCTTTCAAGTACTCTGAGCAGCGCCTCCGTGTCACCCGGTCCGGCCAGGCCGAATTCATAGCGCTCACTTCGGGTACTCATCAAGATTCCTCCCTAACGGGACGTTCATTTTTTCATCAACCTCCGTACCAAGACGGAGATTCATAGCCCAGAAAAGTGACCATAGCCAGGGACTCGATCTTTTCATTGCACTTAACCCCCTGGACATCACGGTGGGAAATGAAGAATAAGCCTTTCGTGCATCCCTGCAGAGGCTGCTTAATTCCTCAGGAGAGAAGTTTTTCGGCTTGAACGCAACCTCACCGTAATGGTAATCCTCAGCAAGCCACCATTTATCATACAGCAGACGGTCCTCCGCTTTCAGACGATCATACAGTCCGGTTCCCGGAAAGGGCAGAAGATGATTGAAGGCTGTAGTGTAAAACCGGTGCTTTCGTGCAAATTCCAGGGTTCGTTCAAACGTATCAGGGGTGTCGCCGTCATACCCGAATATAAAGGTTGCATAGATCCCGATTCCGGCCTCATGGATCCGATTGACCAGCTCATCCCTTTCATCCGCCACTGACTTCAATGACTTGTTCATCTGCTGCAGGCTTTCCTCCTCCAGGGATTCAAAGCCTATCAGAATCAGCTCGCAACCGCTCTGTTTCATGCTTTTCAAGAGCGCCGGGTCCTTGGCCATTGACAGCGTCCCCTGACCTGCCCACTTGATTCGGTAAGGTTCTATCCGCTGAAACAGTTTTCTGGCATTCTCCACATCCGCCATCAGATTGTCATCCACCAAAAAATGATACTTCCTGGTGCTGGCTTCTATATCCCGGATTACAGCCTCATGACTCCTAGGATAATATTTGCATTGATAATAGCTGGAAATGGCACAGAACTCACAGGAATGACAACAGCCCCTGCCCGTTTCCAGCAAGGTGACAGGCACATAGGAGCGATTCGAGAAAACGCTCTTATCCGGCTGGACCTCCGAGTATCCGAAGCCGCCTTTATAGATTTTTTTCATATGCTTATCTTCGAAGTCTTGAAGCATAGCTGCCCAAACCCCTTCAGCATTGCCCGTGACAATGGCGTCCGCATGCTCCAGGGCTTCTTCCGGAAAAAGGGTTACATGATAACCGCCCATCACCAGTGTCATTCCCCGTTTTTTGAATTCATCGGCTATCAGATAGCTGCGTTTTGCAGTGTAGGTTTCAACAGTAAGGATCACCAGATCCGTAGCAGCTTCATAGTCGATGAGTTCGATGCGGTCATCGAAAAAATCCGTTTCAATGTGTGCGGGGGTCAGCGCTTTCAGGACCGCTATGGTCAAGGGTTCCATTTTCCAGGTACCGATGTATTTTTCTCCGCTTTTCTTTCCTATTGCCGGAAGTATGAATGTTATTTTCATGGGTTTTCATCCTTTGGACCCGGTTCTATTTCAAACCGAACCGCATCCCTTGTTTTTTAAAGACTTCCTTCCTGAACAGCGGATTATAACCGGCATATACCATGAACCGGTACAGGGATCGCATATTGGTCCTGTTATCAAAGGCACGTGAGACAATCGACCCCATGCTGTTGAATGATGTGCGAGCCTGAAAGCATGCCTCTGTGAGTTCATCCGGGCTCATATTCTGGGGCATGAAGGCCGAGTGGCTGAACCTGTACTCCGGATGCAGCCACCAGTTGCCGTCATACAGCAGCCGATCTTGCTTTTTAAGCCTATTATACAAAGGTGTACCCGGGTAAGGCATCAGAATATTGAATGCGGCGAAGGCGAACTTATTTTTAATGGCAAATTCCAGTGTCCTTTGGATCGAATCCTTCGTATCGGAATCGTGTCCCAGAGTGAATGCTGCCCAGGTTTGAAGCCCGTGGTATCTCAGTAC
>CAZEHS010000093.1:0-11422 GCA_964511875.1 uncultured Peptostreptococcaceae bacterium | reverse complement strand
CATCTGGTTTGGGACCAGAGGGCCGCAGGTTCGAATCCTGTCACCCCGACCATTTACTTCATATTTGCCCAAGTAGCTCAGTCGGTAGAGCAGTGGACTGAAAATCCACGTGTCGGTGGTTCGATTCCGCCCTTGGGCACCAGAAAGATCCATTCTTAATTGAATGGATCTTTTAATTGTGCTGCTTGCTTATTTATTTTGCGAAATCAATCGAATTAAGGCTGAAGTCAGAGCGTGTGCCAAGTACTGTTCACCTGACCGGACCATCAAATCCATTTTGGAATCCATAGAAAGCTGATTGAATGGTATGGGCATGAATCCCGGTATACGATCGGAATCAATGAAGAGACTGCCGGAAGATGGGTAGTTGAATTCGATGATCGGCAATGTTGCTTCAAGAACTCTCCTGGAGATCTGGAGTGATGCGCTTCCTCTATAACAGGAGGTGCCTGGGGATTCCGGGTGTTCTGTTCCGCCTTTTATCATCAGATAACCGTTCTTGCAAGACGCTGCATCAATCCAGAAGTTCCTTTGCCCGATTGACAGATAGAATGGCAAGACTTTCAATGGAGAATCCTGTGGAAGAACGTCGAAAAGCTGCAGCAACGGCGCCATATGGAGGACATCCTCATAATTGTGCCTGCAAATTTCTTCTGCCAGCCGATGCTCCTTCGTTTTTAAATAGGTTTCGTAATTCCTGACGCATTCTGCTCCTGAAAGAGTATCATCCCGATGAATACCCAGGCAGACCTCAATCGCCTTAAGGGTATACCTGGGGGCGTCAGGCATAGCCTTCTTAGCCAAACGCATGAGATCGACGCCTCGGCCTTTGGAAATTCGATAGGGCAAGTCATTCACGGCTGATCGGTAGTTTACATATGGGATATCGAAAGATTGGCCGTTATAGGTGACGATGATGGCCTCCGGAGGAATTATCTCAGACATTGCCTGCAGGATTTCACGTTCATCGCCAGGATTCTGCGAAAAATACTGATAAAGGGATCCTTCCCGTGATCCCAGGATCATGAGCCCGATTAGGATGATCGGATCGCGCTTCCGATTGAGTCCCATGGTTTCAATATCTAAAAATACCAGTGTCCGGTCATCATTCAGTGGGAGCATGTTACGAAAAGAGATCATATCGAGAGAAACAGCATAGGATTTGGTCAGCATCTTACCTCCGTAGGAATTGAGCGATGTCGAATTGATATATTATTATAAGCGGCTCAGTGTGATATAATAATTTCGCAGGTGCAAATACACGTGTGGATGACGGGACGTTCAACGGCTCTTCCGCAAACAGGGGGACATCTTTTGAGGCTGGTACAGATTAAGGATTGTAAGTCAGGCATGTACCTTGGAGAAGATATTATCAATGAAAAGGGCGTTGTGTTTCTAGGCAGCGGCACCCGTTTAACGGATAAACACCTGGCAGGTCTTATGAATATCGGGATAGAAACGGTTTATATTGCGAGTCCTGACCGGGTTGAAGAGCTTGAGAACGATGTCATACTCTTTGATAAGCAATTGAACCAGGAATTCGAGAAAACGATCACTTCCTTTAAGAATGTATATCAAAATCTCCAAATGGGCAACCAGATAATCCTTGAAGAATTGAAGGATAATATCACCCCTCTAGTGAACAGGGTTTTGTCCAATAACAATATTCTGGGTAATCTCCGGATGATTGAGGTCGCCGATGAATATACATTCAAACACTCCATCAATGTCGGTATGGTTTCGTCAATGATAGGAAAGTGGCTTGGGTACAGCCAGACTGAACTTTTGGATCTTTCCTTGGCGGGAATGCTTCACGATATCGGAAAGAGCCGGATTTCCATGGATATCATAAACAAGCCTGCGAAGCTGACTGCGCAGGAGTTTGATCTTATCAGATCCCATCCGAGATTCGGATATGAAATCCTTTGCGATACAAAGGAAGTTAACTTTGATGTCCTTTTCGGTGTGCTGGAACATCATGAATGGATCGACGGCAATGGATATCCAAGCGGGAAAAAAGGCGAAAAAATCCATGAGTTTGCACGGATTGTTGCTGTAGCGGACGTTTTCGATGCAATCACCTCCAACCGATCATATAAAAGCAAGATTTCCCCATTCCGTGCAGCGGAGATTGTCATGGAGGAATCCATAGCCCATCTTGATGCTGAGATCGTACAGATGTTCCTCGGTCATATCTCTCAATTCTATGTGGGTAATAAAGTTCAATTGAATACGGGTGAATTTGGCGAGATAGTCATGGTCAATCGCTACAATCTGACCAGACCTCTGATCAAGGTTAATGGACATTTTTACGACATGTCTTCAAATTATCGATTACAAATTGTAGAAGTTTTTATTTAAAGCGGCCCCTGGCCGCTTCTTCCATTACTATCAATGGGTGAGACAGGAGAAGATTTGGATGACGAATGAATACTATTGGGATAACAGTGCAACCACGAGGATATCGGAAAGTGCTGCTCAAGCGGTAATGAGAATGCTCTCTCAGGATTATGGGAATCCCAGTTCGCTTCATCGTAAAGGTGTAGAAGCGGAACGGGTTATGAAGGATGCCCGGCTTGCCCTTGCCCGATCGCTGAAGGCAAAGGAGAAGGAAATTGTCTTTACATCCGGAGGGACAGAGGCGAACAATCTCGCATTGTCAGGCCTTTTCAGAGGGAACTCCAGGCGGGGGAAACACATTGTGTCTACTGAGATTGAACACCCTTCCGTTTTAAGAACCCTTGATCATCTGACAAGCTTGGGAGCCGAAGTGACTCTTGTACCGCCTTCATCAACAGGTGTCGTTCAAACAGATGACATCATGGAAGCAATCCGTCCGGATACGATTCTTGTCAGCACCATGATGGTGAACAACGAAACTGGAGCTTTGATGGACTCTGCTGCAATCGGTAAGGCCATCAAGAGCCTTAGGGGAGATATTCTATTCCATATAGACGCTGTACAAGCATACGGCAAACTCCCGCTCTCAGTGTCGGAATTGAAGGTTGATGCCCTGAGTCTGAGCGGGCACAAACTTCATGGACCAAAGGGAATTGGGGCACTCTTCTTAAGGTCCGGCGTCAAGTGCAGTCCGATACTATTCGGCGGGGGACAGGAAAACTCATTGAGACCGGGCACTGAAAATATGCCTGGTATTGCGGGTCTGGCTGCGGCCGCAAAGGAAACTGAGGAGTCGGTTTTTTCGGAAAATGCTGTACAAATCAGGACTTTATTCCTTCAGGGGCTTAAAGAACGTGAGATTTCATATCGGTTGAATGGTGAGATTGAAAAGTGCGTCCCTTATATCCTGAATCTCAGTTTTCCGGGAATTCTATCTGAAGTGCTGCTGCATGCCTTGGAAAGCAAAGGGATTTTTGTCTCCACTGGTTCTGCATGCTCGTCAAAGAAGAAGTCATATTCTCCTGTTCTAAGGGCCATGGGAATTTCGGAAATTCATATGGAAAGTGCGTTAAGATTCAGCTTTTCATCAATGAACCTTGATGATGATTTTGAATCCGGCCTTGATCTCTTGGCTGATACCATCAAGGAAATATCAAATATCATGAATAGGAGAGAGCCATGGAAGCGTTGATACTGGTAAGATACGGGGAAATTGCACTGAAAGGGCATAATCGCCCCCAATTTGAGAATATGCTCGTAGGAAATATTCAAAGTGCTGTAAAAAAGCTGGGCGGCAAGGTAGTGAAACGTCATGGAAGGATTCTCGTCGCTTGCAGCCCTGAACGTACATTGGAGATTCAGGATCAAATCAGTCGTGTGTTTGGAATCGTATCATATTCACCTGGTGTCGCAGTGGAGCTCGATATGGATCAGATACAGGAAACGGCTCTGAATCAGCTTCGTCAGACTATGGAGGATGGCGCAAAGACCTTCAAGGTGGAATGCAAACGGGCGAACAAGGGGTTTCCACTGAAGTCGCCGGAAATCTGTTCTGAAATCGGCGGGAACCTTCTGGAGGCACTGCCAAAACTCAGAGTGGATGTCCATCATCCTGATACCACCGTTACCGTTGAAATTCGTGAAAAAGCATACGTTTTTACTCAGATCATCAAAGGTATCGGCGGTATGCCATACAAAAGTGCAGGAAAGGCCCTGCTGCTTCTTTCTGGAGGCATAGACAGCCCGGTTGCAGGCTATCTCATGGCTCGGAGAGGTGTACACATCGAAGGCATCCATTTCCACAGCTATCCCTTTACCAGTGAAAGGGCGTTGGAAAAGGTTATGGATCTGGGACGGAAGCTTGCAGTCTATACAGGCCGTGTCCGCGTTCACAGCATCAACCTTCTGGAAATCCAAAGGGCCATTCAGGAAAAGTGTCCTCAGGAAGAAATGACCATCCTCTCACGACGATTCATGATGCAGATTGCTGAAAGAATCGCCTTGACGCGAAGCTGTCAGGCTCTTATTACGGGTGAAAGCATCGGCCAGGTAGCCTCGCAGACCATGGAAGGACTTACGGTCACAAACAGCGCTGTGAAACTTCCGGTTTTCAGGCCGCTTATAGCCATGGATAAAGTTGAGATCATAGAGATTGCTCAGAGGATTGACACATTCGAAACCTCGATTCTTCCTTTCGAGGATTGCTGTACCGTGTTCCTTCCGGATCGGGTTGTCACCAAGCCGCGGGTTCAAAATATCGAGGATTCACAAGCTCTGTTGGATTCAGAATCGCTGATTTCAAAAGCAATAGAAGGGGTTAAAGTCTATGATCTGATCCTGGCATAATCGAACAGATCAGGACAGCCCGGACAATGTCAAAGGAGGCTTTCATGATCAGACTGCCTATAGAACAAGCGATCGGCAAAATATTAGCCCATGACATGACAAAAATCGTACCAGGAGAGTTTAAGGGTCCTGCCTTTAAGAAAGGTCACATCCTTAGGCCGGAGGATATACCCCAGCTCAGGCGGATGGGAAAAAATCATGTGTATATATATGAACTGAATGATGATCTCTATCATGAGGACGAGGCAGCCCATCGGATTGCGGATCTTCTGTATGGGGATCATCTGGAACAGACTGAGCCTTCAGAGGGACGAATCAATTTGAAAGCTACCATCAATGGACTGGTGAAGATTGATCTTGAGGTATTGTATCAGATCAATTCACAGCCGGAGGTTATTGTATCCACTCTTCATTCCTACACGCCAGTTCAAGCGGGCCAGATTGTAGCAGGGACTCGAATCATTCCACTCACCATCGAAAAAGAGAAGATTGCAACTGTTGAGAATATACTTGAGGCATCAGGTCCCATTATATCCGTATACCCGACAAAATCTCTGAAAGTGGGGATTGTTGTCACTGGGTCAGAGGTTTTCAATGGATTGATCGAGGATCGTTTTGGGCCAATTCTGGCTGATAAGATTGATAAATATGACGGCATCCTTCAGGGGATTCTATATGCACCGGATGACGCGGAAATCATCTCTTCCAGAATCACGGAACTGATAGCGCAGGGTGCTCAGGTTGTCCTGATTTCCGGTGGAATGTCGGTAGATCCCGATGATGTGACCCCGAAGGCCATTGCCTCTGTATCTGACCGCATCATCACCTATGGCGCACCTGTATTGCCTGGAGCCATGTTCATGCTGGCATTCAGCGGTTCAGTGCCGCTTATCGGCATTCCGGGATGTGGGATGTATCGGAGAATAACAATATTCGACCTCGTATTTCCGAGAATCCTGGCTGGAATTCCTGTTGAAAGAAAGGATATCATTGAAATGGGCCATGGCGGACTTTGCCTGAATTGCTGTCAATGCACATACCCAGTCTGTCCTTTTGGTAAAACATGACAAGAATCCCCTGTTGAAATCAGCGAACTGATTCCGGCAGGGGATTCTTTTTAGCTCTTTGATGCTTATTGTGGACCACTCTTCTGAAAACGCTGCTGAAATTCATTCTGCAGCTGTTCAATTCGTTTGCTGCCATCTTCACGGGCCGCCTTGGCTTGGTTCTCGATAGCCTGGGTTTCTTCAATTCCCTGAACGATGGTTCTCCAGGCTTCTTCAAGTGTCTCGGTTTTAATGGAGCTGTTAGCGGACAGTTGAGCGGTAAGCTTGGACTGTGTCGCAGTATTTTGGGCGTTTTTCAGCAGAAGCTCATTGGTCTTCTCATCTAAAGCCGCCAGGGCCTGTGCCTGAACAGCTTGACGTTTCAGGGCGATAGCCTGTGTGATGCCTTGCTTGAATATTGGGATTGTAACAATGAAAGCCGAATTGATTTTACGGACGAGATGGAAATTTCCACGCTGGATCATCTTTATCTGAGGCATGCTTTGGAGTGCCACATTCTTAGCCAGTTCAAGGTCGAATATACGCTGCTCCAACAATTCCAAAGCAGATTTGATATTGTCCAGCTTTATGAATTCCAGCTGGTCCTGGGAGGCTTCGGCCTTGCTTTGAAGCTCAGGAACCATATTGGTCCTGATTTCTTCAACAGCGGCTTTTCCTGCCAGAATGTATTTTTCCAATTGCTCATAATACTCAACATTTTTTTTAAACATTTCTTCCAATGTACCATTGGTACGATTGATTTCCTGCTCATACTTCTTCAATTGGATATAGACCGCATCAACTTCACTGCCCATGCTTTCATATTTACCCAGAAGACTATCGATGGTTTTCTTTCCGCTGCCGAATAATTTTTCAAAAAAACCGGGCGCTTCTTCATTTTCTGCAAAATCGCCGATATCAAATTTAGTCATTATCTTATTCAATTGCTTTAGCAGGGAACCTGAATCTTCAACATTTACACTTTTGATGCTGCTGAGAATCTGGTCTGCAAAAGATGAAATGCCCTTGGCGGTATCTTGTCCGAACTGCATGACACTCTCAGCCTGTTGGATGTTGATTTGATTCTTCAGAGCATTTATTTCAGGAGAATTCTGAAGCTTAACTGTGATTTCAGTCGTCGTGTTATCAAGATCGAATTCGCCTGCTTCAAGAGCTTGGTTGTCTATTGTGCTCATTATTGAACCTCCTACTTGAATATGAATTTTCAACATAATTATATCGGAATGTGGAAATAATTACAAGGCAGAAGAAACCCGGAAGCGTTTTGAAATTGCTCCCGGGTTTCTATCAATCAGTGGATACAGTTGTGTTATCATCGCCTGGTTTACCCTTTGGCGGTGTAGCTTCCTCTGGAGGAGAACCGGCAGGATATACCAATTTGATCATGTGTACATATATCATAGTGCCATCTGAGAGCTGGACTGTGCCATCCGGCATGATCACCGTCCCTACAGCAAGTTTCATGGTGGAGCCGTCAATCAGCTGAGCAACCGCAGGTTCCATTATCACACGGGACCCTTCCAACGACGGCTCGGTCTTGATACTGGAGAAAAGACTGCCTACACCTGGAATCTCCAATGTTTGAGCCGTATGGACATCACATCTGCCTGTCGGAACCTGGTACCGATAATCCCTGACTTGAAGAGCCTTTCCTCCTTCAATGTTTTCGGACGGATGATAGGGTACTTTGCGATTGATGAAGACCTTCGTCATGACCAGTGAGGTTGGGCAGTATTCTGTCGCGACTTTACCGCTGACAGAGCAGATTTCTGCGGTCACATGGATATCGTCCGTTTCAGTAGGAACGGTGCCTGGTACGAACCATTCGTTTATAACCGTGCCTCGGGGGTCCATACTGGAAAGGTTGGAGGGCTTCTTGCCTGAAGTGGTATCCACAGATGCCTGTACCATGGCTTTTGGGACATCAAAACCTTTGGGAGGCAGGTCTGCATGAGCTGCTTTCATGACATCCTTCCAGAAGAGAGCACTGATTTTACTTCCGTCGGATAATTCCATATTCATATCATTTCCAATCCAAACCGCAGCAGAATAGTAGGGGGTGAAACCTACGAACCATGCATCGAACTTGTTTGATGTGGTTCCGGTTTTTCCTGCAGTGGGAATTGCCGTATTGCCTGGCCACAACGCAGCCGAGCTGGCAAGGCCGGTGGTAGCGCCGCTGCGCATCATATCCTGAACTACGAAAGTGACTCTCCCATTCACCACCCGTTGTTGGAAGGGAGTTTGTTCATATATGACTTTGCCTTCTCCATCCTCAATTTTTGTAAAGGTCGTGGGCTTGATATAGGTTCCCTTGTTAGCGATGGATGAATATGCACCAGTCATTTCCAGTGGTGAGATGCCCTTAGTCATTCCTCCCAATGCAATGGCTGCAAAATTCACATCACTGACTGACCCTTCCTTATCAATTGATGTTATACCCATTTTTTCAAGGTATGGGATGCTGTTCTCAACACCTACTGCTTCGAGGGTCTTGACGGCAATAACGTTATTTGACCATTCAATTGCTTCGCGGATAGTCATCAGACCCCAGTATTTGTAGGCGCCACTGTCATACCAATTGATTGGCCAGCGATTGCCTCCCTGGTAACGGGGAACATCGTCAAAGACGCTTGCGGCGGTGAATCCCTTATCGATTGCCGGCAGATAAACGCCAATGGGCTTGATGGATGATCCAGGCTGCCTCGGATGGAGTGCCCGGTTGTATATCTTCTGTCCGGCTACGTTTCGACCGCCCACCAATGCTTTGATCTGACCGGTGCGGTAATCCATGATCACTGTAGCACTTTGCGGCTGTATTATGCCGGTGTTGCTGATGGAATAACTGTCTTTGTTGACAATGAGGTTTCCATTGCCGTCGTTTTTGAAGAAATCAGGATTTGCCCTTAAGAAATCCTTCGAGATAATCATATCCCGATTTTCATCAAGCTGTTTGAACTCATAGGGGATTTTGAGGACTCCGCCCTTGTATATGAACATTTCAGGAATGTTGACTTTTTTCTTATAGAATGCTCCGCCTCCCCCAATAACTTTTTCTCGGGTTACATCGGACTTATAACAATCCTTCAGTGTTACGAGGATATCCTTGACCTGGCTGTCTTTCCCATATGAGCGATAGAAGGCAAACATCCGGTCCGAAAACAACACCAGATTTCCTTCCGCATCCATTTGATAATTATCCTTACCAATGACAAGATGACCATCGGCGCTGATAGCCGTATCATATGAGTTCAGAAGGATCTCAGAGGCTGTGACGGTTTTTCGGTTGGTTTTACTCAGCCCTACGATATTGTTCGAGGCATCCTTATACGCAAGGATTGTTGGCATTTTAGGATTGCTTTTAAAAAGAAGGCCGCTCTGTTCCAAGGCTTCCTTCAGCAATACGATCTCATCAGATGCCTCACCGGACTTATAAGCGTCTTTTGTAAGCAGAGTAGCGTCAATCAGTCCCAGCGTGTTCATTTTCTTGATGGTTTCTGAATCGACACTTCCTGTAACCTTGATCTCATTTGCTTTTTGGAAACTGCTTACAGCCTTTTTCATCTTATCATCAAACTTTTTCGTGAAAGGGATGGGTTCATAAGCGGCTTCCAGCTTCTTTTGAAGATCGATATCAACGGTGGCGTATATCTTAAGACCCCCGCCATAAAGCATGTTGGTGGCTTGTTCCTCTGTCAGGTTCTTCTGCTCTGTAAGAACCTGGATCACTTCTTTTTTTGTCAGGTCAGTGAAATAGCTGGATATATCAGCCGTTTTTACTTTTCCAGGATTCAGGTAGGTTTTCAGGTCGACATCCTTGGCTTGATCATATTCTTCTTTTGTGATGTAGCCATTATCATAAATCAGCTTCAGTGCGACTTTGTAGCGTGCCACACAGGATTCATTGAATATGGTGGTCAGGGTGGGCTGTGAATCATCCATGACAAAATCGGTGGATTTGATCTTGCCTTTTTCAACAGTCAGGAAGGGGGAATTTTTGGTCGGATTCTTGGGAATACCTGCAAGCAGAGCGGATTCGACCAGTCCTAATTCGCTGGCATCTTTTGAGAAATAAGTTTGCGCTGCTGCCTGGACACCCTTGGTACCGGAACCCAGATAGATGGTATTCAAATAGGCTTCAATGATCTGGTCCTTAGTCATTTTGCTTTCCAGCTGAACCGCATAATAAGCCTCTTTGACTTTCCGTGATAGGCTGCGTTGTGATTTTATATCACTGAGATACAGGTTTCGGGCAAGCTGCTGGGTTATGGTGCTTGTGCCGCCGGTCCGATGTCCTTCTGTAATACCCTCAAGTACAGCGCCGACCACCCTGACAAAGTTGAATCCGTGATGCTCACGGAATGTCTTGTCTTCCACTGCGATATAGGAATCTATAAGTGTCTTATTGATATCCTTATACTTGACGATCTTTCGAAGGCCGTCGATTTGTATGTTCTCGATCAGATTGCCCTTCTGGTCAACAATCATGGAATTCTCATCCAAAAGAGCGTTGATATTGAACTCAGTGATGGGGTCAGTCTCGCTGATGACTTTGTAGACATATCCAGATGTGATGCCGAATCCCAGTATGCCAATCAGCAGGAACGTGAAAAAGATCACCTTGATGATCTGGATTGCCTTCTTTTGATTTCTCTTTGCGCGGGGAGATTTCGCAGGACCCTCTGGCTTTTCCTGGCCAGAAGTCTGGCGTGGTTTTTTAAGCATGTAATCCTCCTGAACCTTTTCGAGGTTGAGTTTTATATTTCCAACATCCTATTATAACATAAATACTCGTCCGGAAGACGATGGGACATCCGGTTTACCGAGGGCTTAGCTGACTACAGTGAAAGGATATGCTACAATAAAGCTATAAGACACAGGGAAGGGATTGAATATGCGAGAAGATAATCAAAGGTTGCAGGACCAGAACAAAGCTCAATGGGCAGTGCTGGTTGGAATGCATACAGGCGGAAGAAAAGAAATAACCATTGAAGACTCCATGGATGAATTAGCAGAACTTGCCATGGCTGCAGGGGCAGAAGTCAGGGGAATGCTGATTCAAAATCGCCCGACGATCGATGCTGCTACATACATCGGCAAAGGAAAAGTTGAAGAAGTGCGCCACATGGTCGAGACCGAAGGCGCAGAACTGGTTATCTTCAATGATGAACTGTCAGGCGCCCAGATACGAAATCTCGAAGCTGCACTTGACTGCAAAGTGGTTGACAGAACTGCACTGATTCTGGATATTTTTGCTCAGCGTGCCCTAAGCAGGGTTGCCAAACTCCAGGTCGAACTGGCACAGCTCAGATATACGCTCCCGCGTCTTACAGGTCTGGGAATCTCCATGTCCCGCACAGGCGGAGGTATAGGGACTCGCGGACCTGGGGAACAGAAGCTGGAAATGGATAGACGAAGAATTCGTGACAAGATTACCGATCTGATGAGAGAACTTGATGACGAGAAGAAAATTCGTGAAACGCAGAGGAGCAAGCGCCAAAAGAGTGATCTTCCTGTGGTGGCATTGGTGGGATACACCAACGCCGGAAAGTCGACTGTAATGAATCGGCTGTTGACTCTGGGAGACACACTGGATGCAGAAAAGCAGG
>CAZEHS010000092.1:0-11570 GCA_964511875.1 uncultured Peptostreptococcaceae bacterium | reverse complement strand
CGTTTTGAGGTAACCTGGGAAAATTTATTAGTTTAAATCAATTGGTTTGTGGGGTTTGCTTATTTTTTTTATGACATATTTTGTCTTATTTGTTTTATTTATGATGCTTCCAATCATGATCCGAAATAGGGACAGTGCCGAATTAAATCGACAAATGGGAACCTATGTGCAACTGAAGGGAGAAATGATGAGATGAGCCATGAAACAGTAATTGAAAGGGAAATGGGGACTAAGAACGTAAAATCATTGCTTATAAAGTACTCCATAGCTGCATTGATTGGCCAGGGTTTGCAGATGTGTCAGATTACTGGAGACGGATTTTTCGTAGGCAACGGAATCGGTGAAATCGGATTGGCCACAATCAGTATCATTTATCCACTATTGGTTTTCGCACTTGCCACTGGATCATTGATTGGCGTTGGAGCCACTTCCATTTCAGCAATTCTTCTTGGAAAAGGTGAAGTTGAAGAAGCCAGATCGTTTTTTGGTCAAAGCGTTGTATTTGCAGTAGTACTCTCATTAATCATCTCGGTTTTAGGATTATTCAATGTGGAGAGCATCGTTACGCTCTTTGGCGCATCAGGAGAGATCATTAAAAGTGCAAGCGAATATGCTACCGTCTTTTTCTATGGCTTCCCATTCTGCGTTGTGGGGTGCGTGTTCTACTTTTACGTTCGACTGGATGAACAGCCATTCATCGGCACACTCGCATTAACGGTCCCTGCACTTGTTGCAATCGCAGTTGAATACTTCTGCATATTCAAGTGGAATTTAGGGATCGCCAGTTCTGCTATCAGCTTCAGCATTTGTGTAGGTTCCTGGAGCTTGATCGGGTTGTACTTCCTGTTTAATCGCAAAACCATATTCAAAATAAAACCTAGCGATTTCAGACTGAATTTCCAAAAAATCTACGAAATCAATAAAACCGGTTCTGCCTCCTTCATCATTCAGGTTGTTTTTTCCGTAGTTGCAATTGTTATCAATAATCTTTTGGGATCATACGGCGGATCTCTTGATATTGCAGCTTTCGGGATTATCAACGCATACTTGTTATACATTTTCTCCATTTTCATCACACTGGGATTCACATTAGGACTTCAGCCAATTGTAAGTTTCAACTACGGTGCAAGACAGTATGCCCGTGTTAAAGACGCACTGGTCATCAGCATTAAATACACCATTGCAACGATGGCTGTCTTAACGATTCTCCTGTTCGTCTTCGCGAATCAAGTTGTAGGATTCTTTGCGGGGGATGCACCGGATCTGATTATCGCAACTCAATCCGCTATGAAAATTTATCTGCTTCTGTTCGCACTGGGCGGCGTGTCCTTCCTTGTTTCAGGTTACTACCAAGCAATCGAACACAATGGCAAAGCGATCCTCAACGGATGCACCCGAAACATTGTTTTCATCATTCCACTGCTGTTCATTCTTCCCAAATCCTTTGGCGTAACAGGAATATGGGTAGCTCAGCCCATAGCAGATGTGCTCTCTTTTGCTGTTGCTTTATTCCTTGTCGGAAAAGAAGTGAAGCGGTTGGAGCAGTTAGAGTATGAATCAATTACGGAAATGGATGCACTTGCGAACTAAGTCATTCAGCGAATAAGAAATATCATGTTCTAACGCCCCCAGTCGTTCCGCTACAAGCGAATCGGCTGGGGGCGTCATTCTAATGTTTCAATCACGCTTGAAATACAATCCAACCACGAAAGGATAAAGTAGTCCTATGGAATTCAATGAAATGGTTGAAGAAATCAACCGACTAAAAATCGAAAAGAAAGCAGTCATTCTGGCTCATAACTATCAGGTTCCAGAGGTCCAGGATATTGCGGACATCGTAGGGGATTCGCTTAAACTCAGTCAGGAAGCAGCTGATACTGACGCAGAAATCATCATATTCTGCGGTGTTCATTTCATGGCCGAAAGCGCTAAAATCATTTCACCTAAGAAGAAAGTTCTTCTTCCGGTGCCGGATGCCGGATGTCCAATGGCTGATATGATCACTGCGCCAGAGCTGGAGGCTTTCAAAGTAAAAAATCCAGGGGTACCCATTGTCTGCTATGTGAATACCTCCGCTGCCGTAAAAGCACTGTGTGATGCGGCCTGTACCTCTTCCAATGCAGCCAAGGTCGTTCGGGGTCTTGGTGCTGAGAGAATTCTATTCGTTCCGGACAAAAATCTGGCTCATCATGTGCAAAGGCTGGTGCCAGAGATGGAAATAATCCCTTGGGGAGGATTTTGTATTACCCATGAAAGGGTTGAATCGGCGGAGTTGGCAAACTTAAAAAGGAAGCTTACAGGGGCTCCTATCCTTGTCCACCCGGAGTGCAATCCAATGGTAACGGAACAGGCTGATTTTGTGGGAAGCACTTCACAAATCATCAGCATGGTACGTGAGTCCTCAGAAGCGGAATTTATCATCGGAACTGAAATGGGTATTCTTCATACTCTGCGCAAGGAAAACCCCTTAAAGAAGTTCCATTTACTGTCCCCTGCTCTGATTTGTCACAACATGAAGAAGACTCGGCTTGTGGATGTCTATCACGCACTTATGGATGAGCGTCACGAGATCATACTTCAGGAGTCATTAAGATCAGGTGCTTATCGCTCGTTGGAACGTATGCTTTCTTTAAGTCAGAGCCAGATTCTGAAACAGCAATAATAATAGCTGCGCCCCATTGGGGTGCAGCTATATTTTTAAGGTACATACTCAATCTTTTCGAACCGGCACCTGGATTTCCATTAGCGTTTCATTCGGATCACTCGTAAGTGTTACATCGATTACATATAGCTGCAATATATCTCCATTCAGTGTCAGGTTCCTATCCCGCATGGTCTTCTTGATGATTTCAAAAGATTCGTGGTATTTCTCCAATTCCCCGCCCTTATAGTACATGCAAAGATACGACCCGGCAGGAACAATCTTCAACCATTTCGCTGGAATCCTGATTTTTTCCCCGAATATGAATGGTGATGAAGGAATATAATGTTCACATTCCTGGAGGATCGACTCATCAGCAAAGACACCTACCCTATCGCTTGCAAGGATCGGAGCTGTTTCATCCAAATATCCTTCCAGTTTGGTTATCGCATAGGCATGTTCATGGGGGCCTCCTGCAGGCTCGTCGAAGGTGATCATATAGCGCTCTTTAAATTCCTCTGTGAACGCAACATGGGTGTCAGGTAAAGATGCCAATCCATTTAAAAACCGCATTTTATCGTTTATTATCCTTTTCAACCGCATCTTCTCTTCGATTTCCCGTTCAAGTCTTGTGTCATGCCTATTAAGCATTTCTACAGATTTCTTGAAATTTCTATCTGTAAAATATACGATTATATCATCAATTGACATTCCAAGCTGCCGTAACTCCCTGATCGTTCCCAACTTTTCATACTGTCGGATCGAATAGTACCGATAATTCGTTTTTGTATCCACATAGTTCGGTTTGACAAGACCGATCCTGTCATAGTAGCGTAAAGTTTCACTTGTAAGCTTCCTGAGTTTCGCCAGCTTCGTAATTGACAAAGCATCTTTATCCATACTTAGAGCTCCAGTACATAGTCTCGAATATCAACCGTCCGCCCGCCCTTCATGTACACCCGCGGAATCCGCTTATCGATTCGACAGATCACTTCATGGGTGTTTGTTCCAAGCCAGTCAGCCACATCATCAATCCATATTTTTTCCGCTTCTTCCCCGCCAAAGAGGGTCACCACATCTCCTGGCTTGACGTCAAGGCCTGTGACATTGACCATGCACTGATCCATGCAGATCCGGCCAACAACCGGAACCCTGTGTCCCTGAACCAGCACATGGGCTTTCCCGGTAAGCATGCGGGAGTAACCATCCGCATACCCGATGGGAAGGGTAGCTATAATTTCCGTACCCCGGGTGAAATATTTGTGCCCATAACTGATCCCTGTTCCGGGAGGCAGTTCTTTCACATGAGAGACCCGGGCCTTCAGTGACATCACTTCTTTCAATTTCACAAACTCATGGGAAACGGTTCCTGATGGGTATAACCCATAAAGCATGATTCCCGGACGGACCATATCCATATCGAACTCCGGCAGGTCGATGATCCCAGCACTGTTGGATACATGCATGATTGGAATCCGAACACCTTTGCTTTCAATGCGGTGTGTCAAGGATCTGAATTTATTTACTTGTTTGCGGGTAACGCTCTTGTCCATTTCATCGGCTACTGCGAAATGAGTGAATATCCCTTCAATCTCTATTCCGGGCATCTGGCTGATCTCCACAATCTGATCCGCAGATTTCTCAGACAGCAACATTCCAATCCGACCCATCCCAGTCTCGAGCTTGATATGCACTTTGACCTTACATCCCTTGGCAATCGCGATTTCGTTATATTCCCTGGCTGTATCAATACTGAACAGAGTTTGAATCAGTCTGTTCTCAATGATTGCTCCAACCTGCTCCGGTGGCGTAAATCCCAGCACCATGATTTCCGGTTCACAATAAGTCTTCCTCAATTGAATCGCTTCAGAAAGGATCGCTACCGCCAGACGATCCGCGCCATTCTCCAGCAGCGTTCCGGCTATGGCGACAGCGCCATGACCGTATCCGTCGGATTTAATGACCGCTGATACTTTGCATCCCGGCCGGGATACCCGTCTGACTTCCCGGATATTGTGAGCCAGATTGTCCAGATTGATCTCTGCCCATGCCGGTCTAGTAAGCATTTCCATAAGATAAGAACCTCCCTGAGCATCTGCAAAATCCACAGGCGCCACTTGAATCATCAGTTATTCGTTATCGCCTTAGCACTCACAGGACGTTCTTCCCTTCAGCCGCAGGCATTGATATTCCCATGATATGAGCGAGTGTTGGCGCAATATCAACCAATTCCAATTCGCTGATATCATATTTTTTCCTGATATTCATCCCTTCGATATAGAATGAAGCTCTCATATCAGTCAGTTCTTCGGCATATCCATGCTGAGCCTTCTGAGTCAGAACTGTCGTGAAATAGTCCCCAGTCGCATCTTCTCTGATCTCATAGCCGGGTTTTGAAATGATCAGGTAATCGGCTTCAGGAAAGCCTCTTCGCGTGGCTATGGCCTCTTTCCCCGTTATGATCTCCATGATTCCGCTTGAATCATCTTCAATAAGCTCCTTAAGAACAGCTCGAACCTTTTCTCGAATGTCCTTATCCGCTGGGTTCTTAAGCTTAATCTGTCCAACCCCTCCAGATCTTTGACACCAAGCTTCCCAGTCGATTATTCGTCCGATTTTATCCAGCCTGATCAATCCGGCTTCATGAAGACGGGTATTGGGTCTGATATTCGCGACATTGTCTATCAACCCATGATCTGAGATGACACAGACAACCACATTATCATCTGCAACTTCATGTGCCTTTTTAATCAGGTCACCCAACATACTGTCCAATTCCTGAATCGTTCTCAAGGCCTCGCGGCCATAAACGCCCTCGTTATGGGCAACCTCATCATAGGATGCGAAATATGTTGTCATGAAAAACGGCTTCACTTTGATTTGAGGCTTGATTTTATTCTCCAGCATCCATAATGCGGTCGCACACCGTTTGGAGTCGTCATCCAAAGTCAGGTCCAGCCCTCCAGGTATCCGGCCGAGGTCCTTCTCAACCTCTTTAACAATTCCCGGCGGATAGCTTACTGCGTTGATCGCCTTGCTATCCAGTTCCGATCCGTCTCTCCAGAATTCTGGGATATTATAGTCCGCATTCGCAGAGACAGAAGTCGGAAAAGCGACATTAACTGAAAGATAACCATTTTCTCTGGCAAGCGCCCATAATGTGGGTACTGAATCGCTGACATACCAGTACCATGCATCCAGATGTTTCCCTTTAGGATCGAAAATCCTATTTGTATATGTTCCATGGGTTGCTGGGTGGGTTCCTGTTATAATCGATTGATGGCATGCATACGTGAAAGTCGGAAAAACACTTTTTACGCCTTTTGAAGCATACGTACCGTTTTCCACAAAATACTTCTGCAGATTAGGTAATTTGATACCTATCCGCTCAGATTCAAAAACAAATTCAGGTTTTAATGCATCAATGGATATCAATAAAACGCTTGGTTTATTCGTTTTTTTCATCCTGTACCTCTTTCATCTGATCGGGATAATGGATACTTTCACATATCCACCATCCCGATCGCTTTCTCTTGCAGTAATTCATTCATGCACTGATATTTTTAACTTCCGATTGATTCTTACTCTTTATCACTCTTACTAAGATCCCGCTGATAACAATTCCCGTAACCGCAATCCCAGCCATGATACCGAATACTATTCTATAGCCTTCAATACCGGGATGTGCATCCAGCTGACCGCCATAGATAATACCAATAAACGAACCAGGGAGATAACCGATCAAAGATCCCAGAGACATTGCGGCGCCAGTGATACTTCTTGGTACTTTCACTTCATCCATCGGAGCAAAGAAAATCGCTCTCATGCAGAAAATGAACGCTGAAATCATCAACGCAACAGTCATTGTCACATATATGTTCATAGATCCGTGAGGTAGGAGAACAAAAGTGCCCAATGAAACTGCTGTAAGCATAAACATGATATTGATGAATTTTGCGGCTGAATGAGTGACTTTGTCTGATATGAATCCACCAATTGGTCCACCGACCATTTTAAGCGCATATTGATTTATTATTCCGTATGCAGAAGCAAGGGCTATAGGCAAACCATAAATATCTTTCATGAAAGGAACGAAATATTTTATACCTGAATAAACAGCATAAACAGTAAATACGGTGATAGCAACAAGCCAGATATCCTTGCTTGCTAAAGCTTTTTTCATTCCTTCAAAGGCAATTTTATTCTTTTCCTTTGTAGAAGTGACTTTTATAACCTCATCATCTTCCAGCACGAAACGAGAAACGATACCGAGCACAATAGAGATTGCACTGAAGAATAATATGGAACCTTTAAACCCGAAGGCATTGCTGCCAAGGGCCACAAAAAGTGCCAACGCACTGAAATTAACGATAGTATCGATTACGCCACGGCCAGTTTCCAGAAAACCGAACATTCTTCCCTGTTCCTCTGGTTTCCCCAGCAAACGGATTGTCTTAAGCAACGTAGGCCAGCAAAGCATATCTGTAAATATTGCAAAGGAACAGAACAGCAAAATCATTATCGGAAATGATGGAAATGTTGCAAGCATGCAGCCGGCTAGGCCATTTCCAATTAGTGCAAAAGGAAACATGTCTCTTTTTGAGAAGCGGTCCGTAATATAAATTGCTGCTAAGAATCCTAATGTGGAAACCCATCCGGATATACTGTAAAGTACACCGATTTGAGTATGGGATAAGCCCATAAACTCCTGCATTTGGACGTAGAATGCGCCGTCCATAAAGTACAATTTGTACATTGTTCCACCACAAAGCATGAGAATAATGAATGATAACCATTTTTGTCTAGTCTCTTTTGTTTTTCCCATTTTTTTTTCTCCTCCAGTCTGCAACTTACACTCTTTACTTCCCTATACGAACTCCATAGGATAACGCTTGCACAACCCTCCTTTCAGTGTTATTATATTATTAATTAAGTTAAGCACAGTTTAACACCAGTCATCGAGTTAGTCAATTTATATTTAATTATATTTAACGCCATTTAATTTTGCTGTATCACCTGTCCATTACAAAGGAGATCTCTCATGTCAGATGTGAATATCGGAAAGAAGATTCAGGAGTACCGCAAAGCAAAAAATCTCACCATCCGTGAGTTAGCTGAAATGACAGGGGTTACATCTTCTCTACTCAGCCAGTTGGAAAGAAATCTGGCCAATCCATCGATCAATACTCTTAAAACAGTAGCAAAAGCTTTAGACGCACCTCTTTTCAGCTTTTTCATGAATCCGGGTTTATCAGACTCCCTGATCGTTCGCGCTGATAACAGAAAAAAGTTGTCTTTCCCTAAAAATAAGGATTTCTCTTATGAATTGCTCACTCCGGATACGAGCGGTGCGATTGAGTTCCTTCTGATGACCCTGTCATCCCATTCACAATCATCGGATGCCATCCTGGGCCATGAGGGAGAAGAAGTCGCTTATGTGATCCGAGGAAAGGTGAATCTTTTCATCGACGATGATGTCATCGTACTGAATCAGGGTGACAGCATCAGGATTCCACCCTTCAGCAAACATAAATGGGAGAATCCTACGGATGAACTTTCAGAAGTGATTTTCGCGGTCACGCCTCCGAATTTCTGATTTGGATCAACAAAGGCCCGCTCGCTCATTGCAGTTATTCATGCGATGAGCGAGCGGGCCTTTGATTTTATCCTGCTTAAGCAGATTTTTCATGTCCGATAAATCCTAATCTCATATCACGGGTCTCTCTTTTTATTTGCACAATAGAACAACCAAGTCGTTAACATTCGTACCGGTTGCTCCCGTAATAATCAAATCACCGCTTGCCTTGAGTGCGTGATACGAGTCATTATTATCCAGATCGACTTCCGGCAGTCTATCCGACGCTGTCATCCGGTCTGCCGTTGCCCCATCCACGATACCTTCGGCCGCTTCCGTAGGTCCCACCGTGCCATCAGAACCCAATGAGAACAGAATCACCTCTTCAAGACCTTCTATCCCGAGCGCTGCAGCTAAGGCCAGTTCCTGGTTCCTGCCGCCTTTTCCGCTGCCGGTCATACGGACGACTGTTTCCCCCCCTGCTATGATTGCACAGGGTGTCGTGATGATCCCGTTACCCTGCCGGATTTCTCTCGCGATTGCAGCCATGAATCGACCCGCTTCTTTTGCTTCACAGTCTAACGTAGTTGAAAGAAGTACCGGCTTGTACCCCAGTTTTTCAGAAGCATCTGACGCCGCTTTACACAAAGCACTCACACTTCCGGTAATGACGGTTTCGCAATTCTCCACCTTTTTAGGTGTCTCAATATTCAATACGGATATCACTTCATCGCTTACCTGCAAGCTGTATTTTTCGATGATCCTGATTGCCTCTTCAGAGGTAGAACTATCCGGGTACGCCGGTCCGGAGGCAATGGAGTCCAAACGATCCCCTATGACATCCGATAAGACAATCGAGTAAATGGAAGCCTTCCCACACTGCTGAGCGAACCGTCCGCCCTTTACGGCTGAAAGATGCTTTCTGATCGTATTGATTTCAACGATATCTGCTCCGCTGCACAAAAGTTGATTGGTCAGGTCCATGATGTCCTCAAGGATGACACCTGGCATCGGTTTTTCAAAAAGTGCTGATCCGCCGCCGGATATGAGGAAAATCACATGATCCTTTTCTGTCAGATCGGAGACGAGCTCTAAAGCTTTCGAAGCGCCTTCAACAGAGTTCTCATCGGGGATGGGATGACCCGCCTCGATGATTTCGAAGCCCTCTATCGCGCCTTTGGAATGTGCATATTTTGTGACGATGACCCCTTGTGATATCCGATCGCCCAATGTGTTTTTTGCGGCAAGTGCCATATTCCAGGCGGCCTTCCCAATGGCAAGGACGACGATTTTTCCTGAGAACTCTTTATTCTCCAATGCTTTTATGACTGCAGCCTCCGGCAAAACAGCTTTTATAGATGCTTTAATGATCTGTGCAGCATCTTCTCTGATTTCATGCATCTGAATACCAACCTTTCAAAGAGCCGTGTCATTCAATGAATACTCAAGGCATTGTAAATTTCGCGATACTTCTCATCACCGATTCCCAATTTACTCTTGAACCGCTCGTCATTCATTCTTTCAATGATTATTCTGTCGGGAGAAATCCGACGGATAACGCTTCTGGTAAAATCGACGTACTCTTCCGTGTCGTTATACCCTTTGAGAATTGTGACTTCCAATATGAACACTCCGTCATACTGTTGATTGAAAGAGGTCATATTCGAGATATGTTCTTCCAAGGTATACCCTTCGATGGGTCTCTGAATTTTTTGAAAATCTACTTCCGTTGCTACCTTTATCTCCCCGATGATCTCGTCACACCTATTCGCAATGCGCCTATATTCATCCCGTCCCAGCAAATATCCATTGGATAGAAGTCTGACAGGCAGGCCTTTGGCTTTGATCAGATCGATGATGTCACCGATTTTATCGTTTACTAAGGCTTCACCTTTTGAGTTGATAAAGATCAAATCCGCTTTTGAACTGTCAATCACGCGTTCCAGTTCATTCAGGGAGCTGTCTGCCCCATCGAAGGACATTTGGGTATCTACCTTGTTTTTCGACCTCCCTATGGGACAAAAAATGCAGTCGAAGTTGCAGTATTTTTCCGGGAGTATATTAACTTCCAGTACCCGCCTGCCTTCCTCGACATAAATGTCTTTATATGTGAAATCGCCCATTGTCGCTCTCCTTTCCGATCACATGATGTCCGTTTCTTTATTGTTAATATCCAGAATTGAAATCCTGCAGACACCGCCAAGTTGATCCTGAACGTTTGCCGCCAAATCCTTCAGCGCATTCTCAAACGCATCCAGCCGTGTTTCATCGACTGATTCGATGCACAGAAATGCGTTCTTCGTGTTCTCGTTGAGCATGGTTCTGACAGATTCCCGCCAATTCCAGCATCTGCAGATCGCACCGGCGTCATCTTTATAGACGACTTCACCTTCATACGGCGGCGCATTTTCATCCGTGCCTAAGGTTACAAAGCTTTCAGTCCCGACAGCCTTCGTCAGTCTCACATCGCCGACAAACGTGTCGATATCTTCACCCCCGCAAGGCAGTGCATATTTCAGGGATATGGCATTGTAAATGTCGACAAGCGGATTGATCGTCCCAATGTGATTTCCGTTGTAGACTCGCTTCAGCAACGCTTCGATGGACGACCTGGCGCCTTTTTTTGTCTTGAATTTTTGGAATGCTTCCCTCCAAACTTTTATGACGTCATTACGGCTGAACTCCGTCTCCTTCAGGTATTTGAAGACTTCCTTTTCTGCATCAGAAATCATCTTTTCATAAAGCTCCGTGTCTTTGACTTTGTTATCAATACCGGTGCAAATGACGATTCCGATCCTTGCGTTCGGAAACAGCTCCCAAAAATCATTTTCAACTGCGAATTTTTTCATCATGGTTCCTCCTCATTTTTCTTTACTCTATACTCATTATAAACTGCTTTTCAGATGCTTTGAGATCAGTGGGGCGATACCATTTTCAGTCCGATAATGCCGATTAAGATGAACCCGACACAGACAAACCGCCACACATCAATCGATTCCTGGAACAGAACCACGCCCAGAATTACGGTTCCCACTGTGCCAATTCCTGTCCATATGGCGTATGCCGTTCCTAAGGGCAGGCTTTTTAAAGCAAGGGACAGGAAGTAGAAGCTCGCTGTCATTCCCAATACGGTAAATGCACTGGGAACAAGCTTTGTAAATCCTTGTGAATATTTCAGACCTACAGCCCACCCCATTTCAAGAACCCCTGCCAACGCTAAGAACACCCATTGCATAGCCTTATGCCTCCTTTTGCTGTTCAGCCAAACACAAAAATAAAAAAAGCCCAGGGTGATATGAAAAATATCTCCCAGGCTTTTATCCTTCCGTGTACACAGTTTCCTGTGCGTTTTCT
>CAZEHS010000091.1:0-11669 GCA_964511875.1 uncultured Peptostreptococcaceae bacterium | reverse complement strand
GTAGAACGCGGCGGACGTGCAGACAAGTTCAAAACGAAATACGGCATGAAGTAAGTGAGGGTGGATTAGAAGGAATTCTAATCCACTTTTTAAATTCCAGGTCAAACAAAAACCTTTTGTATTTCAATTCTTCCGGAGGCCTGTAAGGATGTCCAAGCTCTATTTCCGTTACGGCGCAATGAACAGCGGCAAATCAACTGCATTGATGCAGGTGGCATATAATTATGAAGAACGGGGCATGCAGGTGCTCATCATCAAACCGGTCACAGACACCAAGGGGGGGCAGCATGTCGTCTCCCGCTTAGGGGTTTCCAGGCAGGTTGATCTCAGCATCGAGAAAGAGATGAATCTTTATGCTCTGATTTTAGAGTGGCAGGAAGTTCACGGGAAGATCCACTGCGTCCTGGTGGATGAAGTGCAGTTCCTGAAAAGCGAGCAGATCGACCAGCTCTTCAAGCTTGCAGTGGTGGAATCCATTCCCGTGATCTGCTATGGACTGAGGACTGATTTCAGAATGCAGGGATTTGAAGGAAGCACCCGTCTCCTGCTGCTGGCCCATAGTCTGGAAGAGCTCAAAACCATCTGCAGCTGCGGCAAGAAAGCGCTGCTTAACGGACGGAAAGTGAACGGAAAATTCGTATTCGAAGGCGAACAGATCGCCATCGACCAGGTGGATCACGTGGAATACCAAGCGTTGTGCCCGGAATGTTATTTTCGGGAATTGGGTACAAAAATAAGATGAACTAAACTTTTGCCTGTCATTGCGAGCGTAGTGCGGCAATCTCTCCCTTATGTTTTGTCGGTTCATTCCAGCCAAAACAGTTCTGATACAAGGGAGAGATCACCACATCGGTGTACTCCTCGCGATGACAGACTACTGATGTAATTTACGGAGGTAACCATGAGCGAGAAAAAATACTGTTCCGTTGGGGGGCAGGCTGTCATAGAGGGTGTCATGATGCGGGGCATCGATACCATTTCCGTTGCGGTCAGAAAACCGGATGGGAATATTGAAGTTAAAACAGATCCGTTGAACGCTGTAGCACGGATGGCTTGGACAAAGCTGCCTGTATTCAGAGGGGTTTTCGGCTTTTTCGATTCGCTGATCATCGGGATGAAGGCGCTGATGTACTCGGCTGAATTCTTCACAGAAGAGAGTGATACGGAGCCGCAGAGCAAATTCGACCTTTGGGTTCTCAAGACATTCGGCGATAAAGCGGATCAGGTCATGATCTGGTTCTCGGTCATGATGTCCATCGGCTTTGTAATCATGTTCTTCATGGTCCTTCCGGTTTTTGTGATAGGCAGCCTGAAGCCATGGATACAAAACGGTATGGCTCTCAGCGGCTTGGAAGGAATCATGAAGCTCGGCCTTTTTGTCGGATATATCCTTCTGATTTCACGGATGAAGGAGATTCGCCGTGTATTTGAATATCATGGTGCGGAACATAAGGTGATTCACTGTTTTGAAAGCGGGAAAGATCTCACAGTAGAGAACGCCAGGACCTTTACAACCCTGCATCCCCGATGCGGCACCAGCTTCATGCTGATTGTCATGGTCATCAGCATCCTGATTTTCAGCCTTATCAGCTGGGATTCGATTTGGATCCGTGTAGCCTGGAAACTGACTCTGCTGCCCTTGGTTGCAGGATTGTCGTATGAACTTCTGAAGTGGTCCAGCCGTAAAGAGACCACATTGACCCGATTGATCAAAGCGCCCGGGATGGCCATGCAGAAGCTTACTACCCGGGAGCCTGATGACAGGCAGCTGGAAGTCGCCTTAGCAGCCATGATCGCCGTTATTTCCGAGAAGGAACGGAGGGCCTGCTTTGAAGATTAAAGAAGCTCTCCGGGACGGCGCACAGCGCTTATCCGGAGCGACTCCCACGCCGAATCTCGATGCGGAGCTCATACTGTGCTGGATTTATGATTGGGATCGGATCCAGATCATTCTGAACTCGGACAGGGTCATGCAGGAAGATGATGAAATCCGTTATTCAGAGCTGATCGATCAGCGGAAAACGGGGAAGCCCGTGCAGTATATCGTGCGCAAACAGGAATTCATGGGGCTGCCCTTCTATGTTGACGAGCGTGTCCTGATTCCACGGGGAGACACTGAGATATTAGTCGAGAAGGTTCTTGAGCGGCTCCAGGCTGTTCAGAAGCCCAGGATACTTGATGTCTGTACAGGAAGCGGTGCTATTGCGATAAGTCTTGCGCGGTTTTGTGAAACCGCTGAGGTTGTCGGAACGGATGTCTCGGAGGATGCCCTGGAGGTAGCCGGAATAAACGGGCGTTCCCTTCAGGTTTCACAGCGTGTGAACTGGTTACAGGGAAATCTGTACGAGGCATTAGGGGATGATGCAAGTCCGTTTGATGCGATTGTCAGCAATCCTCCCTATGTTGCTACAGAGGTCATTGCAGAACTGGAGCCCAATGTCAGGGATCATGAGCCGAAGGGTGCTCTGGATGGCGGTCATATGGGCCTGGATTTCTACCCGGTGCTGATTGCCGGGAGCGTCTGTAGGTTGAAGCCCTTTGGAATATTGGCCTTCGAAATTGGATGGGATCAGGGGCCTGCCATCATGGACATGATTCTTAAGAGCGGTCATTTTGAGGAACCGGAGTTGATCAAGGATCTGGCAGGGCATGACCGTGTGGTTCTGGCAAGGAAGAAACCTGAATTTCCTTGAACTAGGCATCCTATTCTGATAAAGTAGTAACGATAATGAACAGGAAAAGCTATATTTTACAACTCCCTAAGCAATGGAATTGAGGTGCAGCATGTTTGACAAGCTTGAATTTATAGAAGATAAATATGATGATCTGAGCGCAAAGATTGCAGACCCGGAAATAATCGGGGAGCAATCACTTTGGCAAAGATATATGAAAGAGCATGCCGATATGACGCCGATCGTGCAGGCTTATCGCAAGTATAAGGATGCAAAGAAGGGTTTCGAAGAAGCCAAGGAAATTCTCAATACCGAGAATGATGAAGAGCTTCGGGAAATGGCCAAAATGGAAGTGATAGAGCTTGGAGAACAAATCGAGGTTCTTGCAATTGAACTTAAAAAGCTCCTGATCCCAAAGGATCCCAACGATGAGAAGAACGTCATCGTGGAAATCAGAGCCGGCACAGGCGGCGATGAGGCCGGGCTGTTCGCAGCAGAGCTTACGCGGCAGTACATCCGTTACGCTGACAGGCACCGCTATAAGGTGGAAATGATGTCAACGAATGAAAGCGGTGTCGGCGGCATCCGGGAAGCAATTTTCATGATAAAAGGCAAGGGCGCTTATTCCAGGCTGAAGTATGAAAGCGGCATCCACAGGGTTCAGCGGATTCCTGCGACGGAATCGAGCGGAAGGATCCATACATCCACAGCCACTGTTGCTGTCCTGCCGGAAGCCGAGGACGTGGAGCTCAACCTGAATCTGAACGACCTGCGAATCGACGTGTTCCGGTCTTCCGGAAACGGCGGGCAGAGTGTAAATACAACCGATTCCGCTGTCCGTGTCACCCATCTTCCCACCGGCATGGTGGTATCCTGCCAGGATGGCAAATCACAGCTTTCCAATAAAGAAAAGGCCATTCAAGTCCTTAAGGCCCGTCTCTTTGAAAAGATGCTCGCCGAACAGCAGTCAGAAATAGCCGAGGAACGAAGGAGTCAGGTTGGTAGTGGCGACCGCAGCGGAAAGGTCCGAACCTATAACTTCCCTCAGAGCCGTGTAACAGATCACAGGGTGCCGATTACGGTACATAACCTGGATGCATTCATGGATGGCGAAATCGATGAAATCGTCGATTCCCTCATCACCATGTACCAAGCCGAGCAACTCCAGCAACTGGACTAAACTACCGTGGCGCCCAGCGCCACGGTAGTTTTTTTCGGGGAATCAAACGTGTCAACCTTCCTCTGGGAGGAAGGTGTCAGCGAAGCTGGCCACAGTGCCTACAGGTGATCAGCAAATCAAAGATTTGTATCACCTGTGTCACTTAAGGCACAAGCGACCCGCGACGAATCGTAGATTCGGGCGGTCTGCTTAACAGAAGGAGTCCCGGAGGGCATCCGCTCTGCGACTCCCCCTGTCACCTTCAGCGCCATCCCCCTCTCGGAGGGAGATGGAGATTATGCGAGCCGCGTTTTTAGATAACGGATGCACCATAGAGGAACCCCATGCAAACTCTAATCTACGAAATCGAAAACGAAGACGACCCCCGCCTGCTGGAAGCAGCGCTTATTCTTCGGAATGGCGGCACGGTGATATTTCCGACGGAAACCGTATACGGTCTTGGCGCGAATGCGCTTTCGGCAGATGCGGTGCGTCGTATTTATGAGGCGAAGGGGAGACCTTCGGATAATCCGATCATTATTCATATCGCACAGTGGTCTCAGCTCTTCGATATCGTCTCATCCGTCCCGCCGGAGGCGCGGCTGCTTGCAGAAGCCTTCTGGCCAGGCCCGTTGACCCTGATATTTCCTAAAAACGACTCCGTGCCGGATGCGGTCACGGGGGGGCTCGCCACCGTAGCCGTACGATTCCCGGCCCATCCGATAGCCCGGAAGCTCATTGCATTGTCCGGAGTCCCGGTTGCTGCGCCCAGTGCAAACCTTTCGGGGAAGCCCAGTCCGACTGCTCCGGAACATGTAATCCAGGATATGGATGGACGGGTTGACTGCATCCTCTGCGGTGGAGATTCATCCGGAGGTGTGGAATCGACTGTGCTGGACCTGACGGTTTCACCGCCGATGATACTCCGTCCGGGAGGTGTCACTCTGGAACAGCTGCTGCAGGTGATTCCCGAAACCCGTATAGATCCGGCCCTGTCCACTCATCAGGACAATCTGACCCCGAAATCCCCGGGTATGAAATATGCGCACTATGCGCCCAATGCCCCGATGACGGTTTTTATCGGAGAGTCTGAGCTGGTGGCCATGAGGATCAGAAAAGAAATAGTCAAGGCTGTGGACGATGGGCTTAAGGTTGCTGTACTCGCAGCTTCTGAAAATGCGTGGAATTATAGGGACACCGGTGCCGTATTTTTTGATCTTGGCTCCGTAAGCAAGCCGGAGGAAGCTGCTCAGTTTCTTTTTCAGCGCCTTAGGGCATGCAATGCCGCCGATGTGGATGTTATCCTGGCAGAAGGGGTCTCTGAGGACGGGATCGGGAGCGCTGTCATGAATCGAATGCGCAAAGCGGCTGGTAATCACGTGGTCAAGGTCTGATTCGAGGAGGTCACATGCGGATACTTATTGTATGCAGTGGAAACACCTGCCGCAGTCCCATGGCGGAGGTCATTCTGCGGGAAGAACTGAAACGGGCCGGAATAACGGATATTGAGGTCCAATCAGCAGGAATCCTGTCAACCGGCGGAGAAGCCATGAGCCCCTATAGTTCTGAAGTTCTGGCGGCCGGCGGCTACGACAGATCCCTGGATTTCCGGTCTTCCTCCATTGACCGCCTTCCGGTTGCGGACTTTGATCTGGTACTTTGTATGACAAAAAATCAGGTAACGGTCATGAAACACCGTTTCTCCGGAATAAGTGAAAAGACCGGCACCCTTGCCCACACAGAAGAAGGCAAACCACAGGATATCAGCGACCCTTTCGGGGGACCGATGGAAGATTATCGTAGGACTTTTAAAGAAATACATGATGCTGTGATGAAACTGGTGGTAGAATTAAAAAGAAGTAAGTAGAAATCAGTGAAAAAAGTCCAAGACTCTCAATCTCCCTCTTTGGCCGTTCCGGCATAAGCGATGCACACCAAATCTAAGATTTGGGTGCCCTGCTTAACGGGATGTCACGGAGTGACAGGGGGAGTCGCAGAGCGGACACCCTCCGGGACTCCTTCCGTCAGCATTGCTGACACCTTCCTCCCAGAGGAAGGTTGACACTTTCGACTCATGACAAAGTCAATAATACTCCACATTTACTTAATGCACCTAATATCCTGAAAGGAGCCAATTCCATGAAAATCGGTTTGGGTAGTGATCACGGCGGGTTTGAACTGAAGAAGGAAATTGCGGATCATCTGAAGAAAAAAGGCATCGATTGCGAGGATTATGGTACTCATACGAAGGATTCCTGCGATTACCCAGAATACGGCTACAAGGTTGCAGCTGCAGTGATTGCAGGGGAATGCGATTTGGGAATCGTCGTATGCGGAACAGGCATAGGCATCTCCCTTGCGGCCAACAAGGTGGACGGCATCCGATGTGCATGCGTTTCCGATACGTTCAGCGCCGAAATGTCCCGTGCGCATAATGATGCCAATATGCTTGCTTTAGGGGAGCGGGTCGTGGGAAAAGGCTTAGCCCTTAAGATAGTCGATACCTGGCTTGAAACGCCATTTGAAGGCGGCCGCCACCAGCTTCGGGTGGATAAGATCATGGAGATAGAAAAGAAACGGTGAATATTCAGCTATGCGGTCTAACAAGGCATGTCATTGCACTCAGACAACAAAAACGGAGGAACACATGAAAAACGTATTCGTAATGAATCACCCTTTGATCCAGCATAAACTGACCCTTATTCGAGATAAGAACACCGGCGCCAAGGATTTTCGGGAACTGGTTGAAGAGGTTGCCATGCTTATGTGCTATGAGGTTACACGGAACATGGCTCTGGAAGAAGTTGAAATTGAAACGCCGATCTGTACAATGAAGAGCAAGGTTCTGGCAGGGCGGAAAGTTGGGCTTGTACCGATTCTTCGGGCAGGGCTAGGCATGGTGGATGGGTTCCTTCATCTGCTTCCGGCAGCCAAGGTCGGACACATCGGTCTTTATCGTGATCCTGAAACGCTTAAGCCGGTTGAATACTACTGCAAGCTTCCAAGTGATGTCCAGGACAGGGAACTGATCGTCCTTGATCCCATGCTCGCTACTGGGGGCTCTGCAAACGCGGCAATCCAGTTTCTGAAGGACCGCGGTGCTAACAGCATCAAGCTGGTCTGCCTGATTTCATGCCCTGAAGGAATTAAAGCTGTGAATGATGTTCATTCAGATGTTGAGATATATGTCGGCGCAGTGGATGAAATGCTCAACGATCATGCATATATCGTCCCCGGCCTCGGCGATGCCGGCGACAGACTCTTCGGAACAAAGTAAGAAAAATGCGCAGAGATAAGACGAATTACTATCTGGATATCTCAGAAACCGTTTCGAAACGCGGTACCTGTCTGCGCAGAAACTTTGGCGCCATCATCGTAAAGAATGATGAGATCATCGCTACCGGCTATACCGGCTCCCCCAGAGGCAGAAAAAACTGTCTGGATATAGGGGACTGCATTCGTGAAACCTTGGGAATTCCCAGGGGAACCATGTATGAAAGGTGTCGCTCTGTGCATGCTGAGGCCAATGCCATCATCAGCGCATCGCGGAAGGATATGATCGGCGCAGCCCTTTACCTGGTTGGAACTGAAAATAAAGAAGGCGGCTATGTGGTTGATGCCAATTCCTGCGCCATGTGTAAGCGGTTCATCATCAATGCAGGGATTGAGAAGGTGGTCATCCGGGATACGGAGAATGACTACAGGACTCTTTCCGTCCAGGAATGGGTGGAAAATGATGAGACCCTGGGAAGCTATGAAGGGTATTGACTGGAGGTATGAAGCTTGTTCGACTATATACTGCCGATGATTCTTGCGGCGACGATTTCACTGCTAGCGACACCGATGGCAAGAAAACTGGCTTATCGCATCGGTGCTGTCGATGTGCCCAAGGATAACCGGCGTGTCCATAAAGAACCGATTCCCAGGTTGGGAGGACTTGCCATCTATATGGCTACGATCTCAACATTTCTGTTTTTCTGCGACTTTTCTTTTCAGAAAACGGCTGCAATACTGATAGGTTCAGCGATGATCATCATAATGGGTGTTTTTGATGATGTAAAAGCCCTGCCGGCCAAACTCAAGCTCCTGGTTCAGATAGCGGCAGCATTCGTACTGATATTTTCGGGTTTTCAGATAAACTTCTTCACCAACTGGCTTCAGCCGGACCAACTTGTCTATCTCAGCTGGCTCAGTATACCTGTCACGCTGGTATGGATAGTGGGAATAACCAACACCGTCAATCTGATTGACGGACTGGACGGACTTGCCACAGGTGTCAGCATCACAGCGGCGCTTACGCTTGCCTATGTGGCTCATGCCAACGGCTTTCAGCAGGCAGCGACATTGACGATGATAATCGCCGGGGCTTGTCTGGGCTTCCTGCCGCACAATTTCAATCCTGCGAAGATTTTCATGGGCGATACCGGCTCTTTGTTCTTAGGATACATGCTGGCTGCCATATCTATCCTAGGAAGCCTGAAAAGCGCTACTGCTTTGCTTGTACCCATCATCGCCCTCGGTCTGCCTATCTTTGATACCACTTTCGCCATTGTGCGCCGTTATCTCAATGGCAAGCCCATCATGGAAGCGGACAAGGGTCACCTGCATCACAGGCTCCTTCATATCGGTCTAAGCCAGAAACGGGCTGTACTGTTCCTCTACCTTAAGAGCGGACTCTTCGGCCTGGGCGCCGTACTCCTGGCCAACCAAAAATACCTCAACGGCTTCGCCGTCCTCTTCGCAGTAGCCATCCTGATTTTGATTCCGATCAATATGACACTGGATATAACAAAGAAAAAATCGCCTGAAGAAGATGTAAAGTGATGGGGATTGTGTTTAGATGTTTGCAAGTTGAATGTGTCAACCTTCCTCTGGGAGGAAGGTGTCAGCAACGCTGACGGAAGGAGTCCCGAAGGGCATCCGCTCTGCGACTCCCCCTGTCACTTTGTGACATCCCCCTCCCGGAGGGTGATTGTTCGCAACACATTTCATAAATTTCGTTCAATAGTTCTCCTCAGAAAGGAAGTATCATGAGCAAACTAAAAGTCATGTCAATATTCGGCACGCGGCCGGAAGCGATAAAAATGGCGCCGGTGGTCAAGAAGATAGAAGAGTCGGAAGATATGGAGTCTATTGTCTGCGTGACGGCTCAGCATCGGGAGATGCTTGATCAGGTGCTGTCCCTGTTCTCAATTACGCCGAATTACGACCTGAACATCATGAAAAGCGGGCAAACCCTGTCGGAAATCACCAGCCGTGCGTTGATGGGGATTGAGGAAGTGCTGCTTAAGGCAAAGCCTGATATAGTACTGGTCCATGGGGATACAACCACCACATTCACCGGTTCTCTCGCCGCGTTCTATCATCAGATTCCTATCGGACACGTTGAAGCGGGTCTCCGGAGCGGAAACAGGTATTCCCCTTATCCGGAGGAAATGAACCGGACTCTGACAGGTCGTCTGGCAGAGCTTCATTTCGCACCTACCCGGGGAAACCAGGCAAATCTTATCAAGGAAGGCATTAAACCGGATAAGATATGGGTCACTGGGAATACGGTCATTGACGCCCTCAAAATGGTGGTCCGTGAGGATTATCAGTTTGATGTTCCTGAACTGAACAACGTGGATTTCAAGAACAAGCGGACCCTGCTGCTTACCGCCCATCGGCGTGAGAACCTGGGCAAGCCAATGGAAGACATCTTCAAGGCCATATTGAAGATCCACGAGCACAATCCGGATGTGGAAGTGATATTTCCGGTTCATTTGAATCCGAAGGTGCGCAAGCTGGCCCGGCAATACTTCGATGGGCAGTCCTTCATTCACATGATAGAGCCTCTCGACTACGAACCGTTTGCGAATCTTCAGGCCAAGGTGGATCTTATCCTTACGGATTCGGGCGGGATCCAGGAGGAGGCGCCGGCACTGGGTAAACCGGTACTGGTCCTGCGAACTGAAACGGAGCGCCCTGAAGCGGTAGCTGCCGGGACGGTGGGGATGGCCGGAATAGAGATGGAAACCATTTTTACCATGACCAATGAGCTGCTGAATAATCCTGAAACCTACAAGAATATGGCAAATGCTGTAAATCCTTATGGGGACGGGAGAGCTGCTGAACGCACACGTGATGCAATACGTGAATATTTTAACGGATAAATAGTGCCCCAGACTGTATTTGACAAATGTCTGGGGCCTTTTGGTAGCAATGCATGTAAGTATACAAAAAAACTTAACGTCTTTAAACCGATAAAAATAAACCCAATATCGTTAAAAAATTGTTTATCATCGCTCGTTTTGCGCTTATAATGATTAAGGGTTCGTAACAAAGTAAAATCTGAAGAAATGGCAAACATTTCTGAATTGCCTGAAGTTTCAACGGATTGAAATCGATTTCCTTGAGTGTATCAGTGTATTTTAATCCACAAGAATCGCAAAATGTGTTATTCTATTGTGTAGTATGCGGGAGTTCAATTGCTGTCTCAAAGCTGGAAGGACTGGTGCCTGTGAACCGCAAAGATTTATTGGCGTATGAGAACCTCATCTATTTAAGTCAAGTAGGCATTTTTATGATTGTGCCAATTTTTGGCGGTGTTGTCATCGGAAAATGGTTGGACGATCGTTTCCATACCAATGGTTTATGGCTGCTTGTGTGTATTGTCCTGGGAACCCTCAGCGGTTTTCTCAATGTTTATAAATTTGTCATGAAACAGATGAAAAAGAACGGGAGGCAATAAACGGTGGATCCTGTTAATCAATTAACAAAGGAAATTTCTAAATACGCCATTGCATTCAATGTGGCTGCGTTTGTAGTTGTATGGGTGATCACTGGAGAATTCCAGGAAGCGGCTGCCGGTATTTTTCTCGGAGGTGCGGTCGCTATCCTGATGTTTATGGAGCTGGGCAGAACCCTGCAGAAGGCAGTAACCATGAGTTCCGGAGGAGCTCAGGCTTTTGCTACCATGAAGTACAGCCTCCGTTTTGCTGTAACAGCCGTTGTCGTTCTCCTTGCACTCAAGGCCCCTTACATTTCTGATGTGGGGACCATCCTTGGGTTGCTTTCAGTAAAATTAGTGGTATGGGGAAAGTATTTGTTCGAGGGCAGAAAATCTAGACAAAACAATTCTTAGAAGAAAGGAGGAGTAAGTATGGGAACTGGAGGATTCGGTGCAGAGAAGATTATTCACCTGACCGGTGATTTCTGGATCTCCCGCACTGTAACGACCACTTGGTTCATTATGTTTGTCCTATTTACGTTTTCGTATCTGGTGACACGCAAGATGACAAAACGGCCGGGAAAGCTGCAGGTGGTTGTAGAATCATTCATCGACGGATTCTATGGTCTGGTGAAGATGGTCATGGGTGAGGATAAAATGGAATATGCGCCTTATGTTGGGACGCTGCTTCTGTTTATCGCCACTTCCAATCTGTCGGGTTTGCTGGGCTTTAGACCTCCCACGGCAGATATGAACACAACCCTGTGTTTATCAGGAATGACATTTCTTCTGATACACGCAAGCGGTATTCGCCGGAAAGGACTATCGTATTTCAAAGGGTTTATCGAACCAAGCCCGGTCATGCTGCCGCTTAACATCATCGGCGAATTGGCACTACCTGTATCCATGGGTTTTCGTCTATTCGGGAACATTACAGGCGGCATGGTCATCATGACCCTGCTGTATGGAGCGCTTGGGAGTCTTTCCATAGGCGATATTCCCCTCGGGATGGGCATCCCGATTCCGGCATTTTTACACATTTATTTCGATGTGTTCTCCGGAATCATTCAGTCATTCATCTTTTCGATGCTCACCATGGTATTTGTGGGAATGGCAATGGACTAATTGT
>CAZEHS010000090.1:0-11741 GCA_964511875.1 uncultured Peptostreptococcaceae bacterium | reverse complement strand
CACGCAGTCTCTTGACAGACGCCTTAGCAGTCCGAGCAGTGCCGCCGTATGCGAGAATGATATACTCCGCATCTTCGGTCAGATACTCTTCGTACTGAATGATATCATCCAGATTGTCCGAAATCTTATCCATGATCCTGTCCAGCATTACCCTTGCGTTCTGGGAGCTGTTGCTTGGGAATCCTGTTTCATCGTGGAAAAGACCCGTCACATGATACCGGTATCCATCACCGAATCCTGCCATTCGAGGAACCAGCTCATCATCGACAATGCCGTAAGGCCTGTAATCATCAGGAGCTTCGCTGGGCTTGATTCGATCGATTATTTCAATCTCATGGGCTTCAGGGATTTCGATTTTCTCACGCATATGACCTACAACTTCATCAGTCAGCAGAATCACCGGCATTCTGTATTTTTCTGCCAGATTAAAGGCGCGAATCGTCAGATCATAGGATTCCTTAACAGATGAAGGTGTGATGGCAATAACAGGATGATCTCCGTGAGTTCCCCACTTCGCCTGCATCACATCACCCTGCGCAGGCGATGTCGGAAGTCCGGTACTGGGACCTCCCCGCTGGACGTTCACGATGACCATTGGTATTTCTGCAATGGCTGCATAACCGATGTTCTCAAGTTTCAACGAAAACCCTGGACCGCTGGTGGCCGTCATGGATTTTGATCCGGTAAGTGAGCCGCCGATTGCCGCTGCGATTCCGGCAATCTCATCCTCCATCTGGATGAATGATCCGCCCACATATGGAAGGCGTTCTGCTGAAATTTCGGCAATTTCCGTGGACGGCGTTATCGGATAACCTGCATAGAACCGCATCCCTGCCGCCATTGCACCTTCAACGATCGCCTCATTCCCCTGCATCAATCTGACTCTTCGGCTAGCGCTCATTTTCCAATCCTCCCAGATAGATCGCGAAATCAGGACAACGGAGCTCGCATTGACCGCATTTGATGCAGTTTTCACGATCCTGCATCTGAACTTTCAAGTTCTCATCAAGTCCTAAAACTTTTTTAGGACAGAACGCAACACAGATACTGCACCCCTTGCACCATTGCTGATGGATTTTAACTTCAGTCTGCTCTTTCTTCTTTGTCATACTTTCCTCCACACGTTTCACTCCATGATCATAATGGCTTCACCCGCTGTCACGAGAGAACCTGAGGCTACCAGTACGTCCGTGATGATGCCCGCTCTATGAGCTGTGATTTCATTTTCCATTTTCATGGCTTCCAGCACCGCCAGGACATCTCCGGGACTGACCTCCATGCCCACGGAAACCTTTACATTCAGAATGGTCCCTGGCATTGGCGCTGTAATGGTTTTCCCACCCTCACCCGTAACTATCGGAACCTGGGCTGATGATATAGCCCTTGTCGCTTCTGTGTGCTGACGGGCTGGCTTGTTTCCTGGCTGCAACTTTTCCTGCGGTGTCCGCATACCCTTCAGTTCATCCACCTCAACCGCATAGTTCACGCCGTTAACTGCAATATTGAAGCATCTCATTGTTTTCCTCCACCCCATCGACTTCTGCTTTGCATCAGTTTCTGTCTCCCGACAGCACACCATATGGGTGTGGAATCTTCCACCCTGGTGATATTCCTTACAACAAAACTGGAGGCATATTGTCTGGACAGCATGGCAACGGCAGCCGCTATCACCGATACCAATTCGTTGTCCAGAACTTGTTCCTGCATAAGTTCTGCGTTCAATACAGCCCCTCCCTTCCTATAGCGGGATGTTCCCGTGTTTTCTGGCTGGTCTGGACACCTGCTTGGATGCCAGCATGTTGAATCCATCAATCAGCCGTGCCCGGGTGACCGAAGGTTCAATGATATCATCAACGAATCCACGTTCAGCCGCTTTATAGGGTGTTGCGAACTCATCTGTATACTCCCTGATTTTTTGCTGACGCATTGAAGCAGGATCTTCAGCTCCTGAGATTTCACTACGGAAGATTATATTCGCTGCCCCTTGAGGCCCCATGACAGCAATCTCGGCACTCGGCCACGCGAATACCAGGTCTGCACCCAAATCCTTCGAACACATGGCCAGGTAAGAACCGCCATAGGCTTTTCTGACAATCAGAGTGATCAAAGGAACCGTAGACTCACTGTATGCGTACAGCATTTTTGCCCCATGCCGGATGATGCCGCCATATTCCTGGGCTGTGCCAGGTAGGAATCCCGGGACATCCACGATATTCAACATCGGGATGTTGAAAGCATCACATGTTCGGATGAACCGTCCCGCTTTATCTGAAGCATTGACATCCAGGCATCCTGCCTGAACTTTCGGCTGATTGGCTATGATCCCTATACTCTGTCCGCCCATTCGTGCAAAGCAGGTGATGATATTGGGGGCGAACAGGGTCTGATATTCCATTACATCGCCATCATCCACTAGAGCCCTGATGATATCATGCATGTCATATGGCTTATTTGAATTTTCAGGTATGATAGTCTTCAGTGATTCGCCCAATCGGTTCAATTCGTCGGTACTGGCTCTATACGGAGGATTCTCCAGATTGTTGGAGGGCACAAAGGACAACAGACGCCGTATTTCTGAAATACAGGATTCATCGCTGGCAGTCAAGAAATGTGCAACGCCGCTGACGCTGTTATGGGTCAATGCCCCACCAAGTGCTTCTGCTGAGACTTTTTCTCCTGTTACGGTTTCTATCACCTGAGGACCGGTGATGAACATCTGGGAGGTCTGATCAACCATGAACACGAAATCATTCAACGCCGGGGAGTAAACCGCGCCTCCGGCACAGGGTCCCATGATGGCGGTGATCTGAGGAATGACACCGGATGCCAGGGTGTTCCGGAAGAATATTTTCCCATAGCCTGAAAGAGCATCCACCGCTTCCTGGATGCGAGCCCCGCCTGAATCGTTGAGCCCTACCACTGGTGCACCTACCTTCAATGCATTATCCAGCACTTTGCATATCTTGTTGGCATGCATTTCTCCGAGGGAACCTCCCAGAACAGTGAAGTCCTGAGCGAAAGCATAGACCAGTCGCCCTTCTACCTGACCATAACCTGTAATGACGCCTTCTGCCGGGGCGCTGTTCTTTTCCATACCGAAATTCGTACATCGATGGGTTACGAAAGCATCCAATTCGACGAAGGTGTCTTGGTCGAAAAGATGAGCAATCCGCTCCCTGGCAGACAACTTTCCGCTCTCATGCTGCTTTTCAATCCGCTTTTTCCCGCCGCCGGCGGTAATTTCTTCCATCTTCCTGTTCAGTGCTGCCAGTTTTCCCATGGCGTCAGTCATACCTCCCTATCGGAATTTCTCTGACTCAGTTCAACCAAAACCCGGTGTGAGCATTTAGGATGCATGAAAGCGATCTGAGCTCCGCCGGCTCCATAGCGTGGGGTCTCATCCAACATGATCATCCCCTTATCTTTCATATCTTTGATGGCCTGCTTGATATCAGCCACTTGGAAGGCGATATGCTGGATGCCTTCGCCGTTCTTTTCGATAAATCGGGCGATGGGCCCCTGAGGATCCGTCGACTCTAGCAGTTCGATTTCAGTGTTTCCGACTGGAAGAAACGCCACTTTCACCTTCTGTTCCTCGACCGTTTCCGTACCGGTCACCTTCAGCCCCAACACATCGGTGTAGAACTTAAGCTGCTCATCCAGATTGTTCACCGCAATCCCTATATGATCGATTTTCATGATTTCCATGATTCCCTCCATGTATTCATCATTCAGTCCTATTCCCATGTCCCCGGCCCGATGGGTCCAGTGCTGAGAACTGCTGTTCCGGCATGCTTGACTATCCCATTCTCACATAGTTCTTGATATAGGCGATGGTCACTGAAGTCGGTGTGCCAGGGGTGAATACCTCTGATATCCCATTTGCTTTCAGACCCTCGATATCCTCCTCAGGAATCACCCCGCCTCCGATGAGAAGGATGTCCTCCGCATTATTCTGGCGGAGAAGACCCGCCACCCTTGGCAGCAGTGTATTATGAGCTCCTGACAAGATACTGAGCGCTACACAATTCACATCTTCCTGAATGGCCGCACTGACAATCTGTTCAGGAGTCTGGCGCAGACCGGTATATATCACTTCCATACCGGCATCCCTCAGCGCCCGGGCAATGACCTTGGCGCCTCTATCGTGTCCGTCCAGTCCAGGTTTTGCAACTAGTACTCGTATCGTCTTTTCCATGGAATCCTCCCTATACTGCAGCAGATTGGGTGTATTCCCCAAACGCGGCCCGCATGACATCACAGATTTCACCTAGTGTTGCATATGCCTTTACAGACTCCAGTATGGATGGCATCACGTTTGCTGAGCCTTCACAGGATTTTCGAAGCTGTTCCAGAGCAGCTTCCACCCGTCGGTTGTCTCTGGACGTTCGAAGCTGTTTCAGCTTGGCCTTCTGTCCTTCGCCGACTGAAAGATCCACCCTGAGAAGACCTTTTGGAGGCTCTTCCTTGATGGTGTACTTGTTCATGCCCACCACCGTGCGTTTACCTGATTCGATCTCCTTCTGATACTGATACGCGGATTCCATGATTTCTTTCTGGATATAGCCTTTATCAATCGCTTTAGGAGCGCCGCCCATCTCGTCGATTTTTCGGATGTATGCCATGGCCCGGTCTTCAATCTCGTTGGTTTTTGCCTCAACGTAATATGAACCGGCCAACGGATCGACCGTATTGGCTACGCCGGATTCCATCCCAACGATCTGCTGAGTTCGAAGAGCGATTCTCACGGAATCCTCGTTGGGCAGTGCCAGAGCTTCATCGCGGGAATTCGTATGAAGGGACTGGGTCCCACCTAAAACCGCAGCCAGCGTCTGGATGGTGACCCGGATGATGTTGTTGTCCGGCTGCTGGGCTGTAAGCGTGGATCCGCCGGTCTGCGTATGGAATTTAAGCATCATTGATTTGGGATTCTTGGCGCCGAACCGATCCTTCATGATGCGTGCCCAGAGCCTCCGAGCCGCCCTGTATTTGCACACTTCCTCAAGCAGATCGTTATGGGCATTGAAAAAGAAGGAGAGACGGGGTGCAAAGCTGTCCACATCCAAGCCGGCTTTGATGGCGGCCTCAACGTAGGCAATCCCATCCGCCAGCGTGAAACCCACTTCCTGCGCCGCAGTCGAACCGGCTTCCCGAATATGATACCCAGAGATCGATATGGTGTTCCACTGGGGGACTTCCTTGGAACAATAGGCGAAAATATCAGTTATCAGGCGCATGGAGGGTTCTGTTGGAAAAATATAAGTACCGCGGGCAATGTATTCTTTTAGAATGTCGTTCTGGATCGTCCCGCGCAGCTTATCCGCTGATACTCCCTGTTTTTCAGCTACTGCGATGTACATGGCCAGAAGAACTGCTGCAGGCGCATTGATTGTCATTGAGGTTGACACCCGATCCAAAGGAATTCCGTCAAAAAGGATCTCCATATCGGCCAGGGAATCGATGGCGACACCGACCTTTCCCACTTCACCCTCTGCGAGGGGATGATCCGAATCGTAGCCGATCTGAGTCGGCAGATCAAAGGCTACGGATAATCCGCTGGAACCTTGGTCAAGAAGCATCTTGTACCGGTTGTTTGATTCTTCTGCCGTTGCAAACCCGGCATACATCCTCATGGTCCAGAGCTTACCGCGGTACATCGTATTCTGAACTCCTCTGGTAAATGGATATTCTCCTGGAAAACCGACATCCTCCGCATAGTCCAGATGGCAGGTGTCCAATGGTGTGAAAATCCTATTCACCGGATCACCGGAGCCGGTTGCAATGTCACTCCGCTCAGGATTCTTTCCCAATGATGCCTCTGTAATTTCGGTGTATCTATCCATCATGCGAGAAATTTTTCTTTCCTTTTCATTTTCGACCATGTTTTTTTCTCCTCTTGATTCCTGAAACTCAAATTTGAAAGATGCGCATCATTCGAATGCCGTTTGTTTTGATTTATGCAATATTTCCTGCATTTTTAGGGTAAAGTTCCCCCTTGTTTTTAAGGAATATCGATTGACACACATTCGCCAATCAACAGCCTGTTATTTCCCTGAAAACGAACCTTGGATTTCTTCCACATTCACATGGAAACTTTCCCCATTGACACGAATATCGAAATCATTTTCTGAAATGACGACTTGGGATTCAATGGACTCCCTGATGGAAGCCAGCGTCGTTTCCTGATCTCTGATCGCTTGATGGGCCTCATCAATACTGATTTTCAGGAAACTCATGCGGTCACCTGGCTTGGCCTGTGCGATTTTCCAAAGATCCGCCCGTATGACCGTACCGATTTTAGTATATCCCCCGGTGGTCTGACGGTCCGCCATCATGATGATCGGTTTACCTTGCCCAGGTACCTGGATAGCGCCCATTGTAATTCCATCCGATATGATATCACTGCTGGTAACATGCTCGATTGCATCCCCCTCCAGGCGATACCCCATCCGGTCACATTCGTGAGAGACTGAATAGACACTTGAAAGGAAGGTTGCGACCCCCGATTCCGTGAAGCTGTCTGTCTGCGGACCCATGACGACACGGAGCACATTGTCTGTTGAATAGACAGGAATCTGCTTATGTGCTACACATTTGTTCTTCAGTAAGTGAAGGTTATCACTGGGAATACCTATTTTCAGAACGTCACCAGCCTTCAATGACCTTCCTTCAACACCCCCGATGCGCCCCTTCATATATGTGGACTTGCTCCCCATGATTTCTGGAACGGCTATGCCACCGGAAAAAGCGATATATCCGCGACAACCGGACTTCAGACCGACAAAGGAAAGCGTCTCCCCTTTTCTGGCATAAATGCTTTTCCACATTGGGACATGAGTGCCATTGATCAGGGGCTGCATATTTCCACCCGTCACGGCGAATACACAGTCCGACAGGAATTCGAGCTTCGGTCCCAAGAACGTCACTTCCAATACAGCTGCCAGTTCTTCATTCCCTGCCAGTATGTTGCTTATCCGATGCGCATATGCATCCATAACACCGGATACCGGAACCCCGTATTGTTGGTAACCCCTTCTACCGCTGTCCTGAACAAGGGTCTGCATGCCAGGTTCTATTATTCTGATTCCGCACATGGGGTTCTCACCTGCCTTTGGGATACTTTATTGCGCAATATGCCCCTTTACTGACCTGGGCTTCAATTTCCTGATAATGTTCTTCTGTAACCGGGACAAACCGGATATAGTTCCCTGCACTGAGGAGGATCGGATTACTGCTGACTGCATCATAGAGCTTCAATGGCGTCTTACCAATCAACTGCCATCCACCGGGACTGTCAACAGGGTAGATTCCGGTCTGACTGCCGGCAATTCCTACTGATCCGCCGGATATCCGGGTTCTGGGAGCAGCAAGTCTAGGAGTAGCTATTCGTTCATCCATGCCGCCCAGGTATGGAAATCCCGGCGTAAAGCCCAGCATATAGATGAGATACTCCCGGGATGAATGGATCGCCACCACCTCTTCAGTAGTAAGTCCGGCGTTACCGGCCACGAATTCCAGATCAGGTCCATGATCGCCGCCATACAGTGTTGGTATTTCGTAGACGACGGGATCCGGAATTCTAATGGAATCCAACAGCTTCTCTGTGTTTCTCAAGGTATCAATCAATGGACCATATTGAATTTCAAGAGGGTTGTATTCAATAAGCAGTGAACGGTAAGTCGGAACCATCTCCAGGATGCCTGATATTTCTTTGGATTCGATTGCCAGCATCATTCCCCGCACCTTCTGGTTAACCGTCTCGGAAATCTCGTTGCCGAATTCTATCACAACACCTTGATCCCCGGCTGGCAGATATCTCGTTTCTTTATACATGCAGGTTCTCCCTGTGTTCTTAATCTTCAATTACAGGCACCCAGCCCTTTCAGGCCAGGTGCCTGTAACCTATTTCACTAGTAGGACAATGGATTTCATTGCCAGGAAGCCGGCAAATAAAGCGATGATCACCACGAGGATTCCGAATGCGAACAGCCATGGCGGGTGTTTATAATCCCCGACTATATCCTTGCGTTTTGACGCGGTGAGTATGACCGTCATGGTGATCGGCAGAATCAACCCATTCAATGCACCCGCCAGTATCAGCAGCTTAACGGGTTTGCCGATTGAAGCCATGATCAGAGTGGAAGCGGTAATGAAACCGACAATCAGGTGTTTCTCATGCTTCATGATCCACGGATGGAGTGTTTTAAGAAATGATACTGATGTATAGGCTGCACCGACAACCGAAGTGATTGCTGCGGCCAACAGGACAATCCCGAAAAATTTATATCCGATCATGCCTGCGCCGTGCTGAAATGCAGAAGCCGCAGGATTGGAAGCATCCAGGGTAATCCCCTTAGCCACGACACCCAGTACTGCCAGGAACAGGAGTACCCGCATAATTGAAGCGATGATGATCCCAAATACCGATCCCCGGGTAATCTCAGCGATATTCTCCGGCCCGGTAATGCCTGCATCAATCAGTCTGTGCCCTCCGGCGAAGGTGATATATCCCCCAACAGTTCCCCCGACCAAGGTGACGATAGGGAGCAGCAGTACAACGAAGTTCTCAGGCACGAAAGCCCGGTATGCAGCCTCTGCGACAGGCGGGGAGGTAACGGCTGCTACATATGCAACGAGCAGGATCATCAGTCCGCCCAGAATTTGAGCGAAACGGTCCATCACCGGACCTGCTTCTTTTACCAGGAAGATTGAAACCCCGATGACGCCGCTGAGAATGGCCGCCATTTTTACGTCGATTCCGAAAAGGACGTTGAATCCCAGTGCAGCCCCGCCAATATTTCCGATATTGAAAGCCAAACCACCGAGGCCTATCAGTACCGCAACGAAATACCCCAGGCCAGGCAATACCTTGTTTGCGATATCCTGTCCCCGAAGACCTGATATGCCGATGATTCGCCAGGTATTCATTTGGGCGCCGATATCGATGATGATTGAAACAAGGATGGCAAAAGCAAAACTGGCGGCATAGTCCTGAGTGAACTTAGCTGTCTGTGTCAGGAATCCAGGGCCGATAGCGGATGTCGCCATGATGAAAGCGGCACCGATGATCACGCTGAGATTCTTTTTCTTACCTTTCATTTCTCTGCTTACTTCAACAAAGCTCCGTTCTTCCATGGGATCCTCCGGATTAAATGATATTGGCGATAGGGGTTACGACAATGCCCTCAGCTTCCAGTCTGCTTCTGATTCTTTTAACAAAGTCGACAGCCTCCGGATTATCTCCGTGAACACAGATCGACTGGGCTTTGATAGGGATATCGGTTCCATCAATCGATGTGACAATCCCTTCCTTTACCATTCTGACAGTCCGCTCCAACGCAATCTCCACATCATGGATGACTGCACCCTGAACATTTCTAGGCACCAGATTGCCATCCGACTGATACGCCCGGTCCGCAAAAACCTCACTTGCAGCCCTCAAGCCTACATGTTCAGCCTGACGGATCATCTCACTATTGGCCAGCCCCAGAAGAATGATACCATGATCCACCTCATCAACGGCTTCAGCAATTGCCCGAGCCAGAGCGGCATCCTTCGCAGCCATATTATACATGGCACCATGGGGCTTAACATGCTGGATACGGCACCCATGTGATGAGGCAAACGCTTGCAGAGCTCCCAGTTGAAATTTCGTGTACGCCTTCATCTCATGGGGTGTCACATTCACATTCCTGCGCCCAAACCCCATTAAATCATTAAAACCCGGATGAGCTCCTATTGCAACTCCATTTTCCTTCGCTAATCGAATCGTGGCATCCATCACTACGGGATCCCCTGCATGCCATCCACAGGCAATATTGGCTGACGTAATGTAGCCCATCACTTTTCCATCATCACCAATCGTATAGCTTCCAAAACTTTCTCCCACATCACTGTTCAAATCCACTTTAAAAATACTCTCCACCTCCTTCATCGGTTCGTATATTGAACCGTCGGTTCTTTATTTGAGATTATAGTATCACGTACAACTTCTTATGTCCATATGCCTGACGAATTATTTTGACAATTGTATATTTATACTAAAAGGAAACCCTATTTCAGGCAAAAATAAAACCACCCCAAGAGGTGGTTAAAATCATTTCCTATTTCAGCCAGTGACTGACCGCACTGCCGCCCAACCGGGTTGCGCAGTCGCCCTGATGGGCATCAAGCGCTTCCAGGCGTCCTTCGATCATATCCGAAAGTTTCCACCAGCTCATTCCCCAATTGCAGAACAGGGTCTCGGATTCAGGCGCCCGTCCGGTCAGTCGCTGAAAAACAAGAGAAGGTGAAGAGCTCCTGATAAAGTTCACGACCCTTTCAACGTATTCCTCAGCTGATATCATAGGAACCTCGCCTGCGAGGTAAGCTTCGCCAAGAGGGGTGTTTCTGAGGATATAGAGACCATGAAGCTTGACTTGTTCAACTTTAAGTGCCGCTAATACTGCAGCGGCTTCCTGGGTATCCACATCATCATCGCCAGGGAGATTCAGGATCAGATGAGCACATACTTCAAAACCTTTTTCATGTGTCATGAGCACCGCATCGATGAACTCTGCAAGCCCATGCCCGCGATTCATCCGGCTCAGAGTATGATAATTCACCGTCTGCAGTCCATACTCCATCGTCACGTGCCAGTCATGACGGTCAGCGGCGTTCTTGAGGATTTCCAGATGCTCCGCTGAAATGCAGTCAGGACGGGTGGAAATGCTCACACCCAGAATAGGAAGTGTTTCCAGCTCATTTACGGTCTCACTGAATGACTCCGGCGACATATAGGTATTGCTGAAATTTTGAAAATAGGCGATAAAGCCCTCAGCGTGGTATTTTTTACCGATATAAGCAGCATTGCTGGTGAATTGATCCGCGATGGATACCGTGTTGGCCTGACACTCGAAGCCTGCGCCTACTTCTCCGCAGAAGGAGCAGCCGCCCTCTGAAATGCGGCCGTCCCTGTTGGGACAGGTCACCGGCAGGTTGATGGGAATTTTATATACCTTCATTCCGAACCGCTGAATCATGGCCTCGGAATATTTCTTGTAACGGGGAGGGCTTGCCATCACAGCGCCTCATCCAGCAATCCTGAAAGGGGCACTATCAGCCACTGGACTTTCAGAAGACCCTTGGTTTGCAGTCTGAGAATCATATTCTGTTGAGCTTGGGCTTCAAGGGATTCTCCCATAACGACTGCCGTAATTTTATTCTTGATCACATAGTCTTTCAGGGTTTCTTCGATTGCTCCGGATCGTATCACAGATAATTCAGCACCGTAATCCCTTGCAGCGTCAAAAAGATATTCCAAGGCGTCCGATTCCTTCAACTGACCAAAGTAGCGCCAGTTTTCCTTGAATACGTGTACAACATGGAGTTCGTCGCCCTCTGAGCGCCTGAGCGCACTTCCTGCTTCAATCAGTCTGCGGCAGGACTTTTGCTGGGTCACACACACCATGATGCGTTTTCTGTTCCTCATTTGAACTCCTTTCGCCCTCCTTGGCTGGTTATCTGCTATAATTAGCAGGTCGAATTCATCACAGGAGGACTTATGGTACACTACACCCGCATCATTACAGTTAAAGGGACCTACTTCACTCGGGCTCACATCAAAAAAAAGCACCACGATGATAAGATCCGCGAAATTTCACGGGATACCGTAAAAAAGCATTTCCTTGACGGAAATGCTGAAATTACTGTTTATTTTGAAGAGAGTGGCAAAGAAATTGTGCTCTCACAATTTTCAGATC
>CAZEHS010000089.1:0-12621 GCA_964511875.1 uncultured Peptostreptococcaceae bacterium | reverse complement strand
AATAGTCCTCCAAACCCTCGCTGCCGCGCCAGTTCGAAAAACTATCACATCCTTCTCGAATAACAAAACCACGGACCATGGGTTTATGGGACTGCCCATCAAGCGGGGTGAATCCGTAATTGCCAATGAGCGGATAAGTCATGACTACAATCTGTCCATAGTAGGACGGATCGGTCAATGTTTCCTGATATCCCGTCATTCCGGTATTGAAAACAACTTCCCCAAGGACGTTACTGGGAACTCCGAACAAGGTCCCGTCAAAACGGGTTCCGTCTTCCAACAATAAATAACCTTTCATGATAACCCTCCTTATCGAACCTTCCGTTCGCGTATTTTGCACCTCGCCGGGTGCATTTAAATAGCCTCGGGTGCTGGCTGTCCAGCCTTCCTTAAGATAACCCGGCTTATTATAACATAGCCCTAATAGTTATTCAAACTAGATTCTGCAACAATACAATAATGATGTTTTCTTTAGAATCTAATCGGTTGTTTAGAGAAAGGGCCTCAAGTGAGACCCTTTGGTTTTGGCTTATGCGTTTTCTGTTTTAAGAAAGGACCTGCCGTTTTCAATCATCGTCAGGATACTGGATTGTGCTGTGGACCCATAGGATTTTTTTGCTTCCATACAGGATGTGAGCTGTACTGCTGCCAGTACATCCTGTTCGAACAGAGGACTGAACACCTGGAATTCCTCCAGACTCTGTTCTTCAATAAGAATACCTTTAAGGATGCATGACCGGACCATCTGTCCGGATACCTCATGGGCGCTGCGGAACGGAAGTCCCTTGCGAACAAGATAGTCAGCAACGTCAGTGGCGTTCGTATACCCCAATGAAGCGGCCTTGAGCATGTTATCCTGCTTAACGGTCATTGTTTCAATCATTTCTATGAAAATCTTCAGGCAGGGCTTCAGAGTATCAACAGTATCGAACAGCGGCGGCTTGTCCTCCTGCATGTCTTTGTTATAGGCCAAAGGCAATGATTTCATAAGAGTCAGGATGTTTATCAGGTTTCCATAGGTGCGTCCTGTTTTCCCTCGGATGAGCTCTGCGACATCGGGATTTTTTTTCTGAGGCATGATGCTGCTGCCGGTGCTGAAGGTGTCATCCATTTCGATGAAGCTAAAGGGTGATGAGCTCCAAATAATCAGTTCCTCACAGAAACGGCTCAGATGCATCATTAGGATTGAAGCATCCGCAATAAATTCAATGACATGATCCCTGTCACTGACAGAATCCATGGCGTTTTCAGTTATACCTGCGAAACCCAGCTCCAGAGCCGTATAGCTTCGATCTGTCACATAAGTGACTCCGGCCAGGGCTCCACTGCCCAGCGGACATAGGTCCATACGCTGTATGCAGTCGAACAGACGGCTATAATCCCTTTTGAACATCTGAAAATATGCCATCAGGTGAAAACCAAAGGTCACTGGCTGGGCATTCTGCAGATGCGTCATTCCCGGAAGCACTGTGTCCTTATGCATGTCTGCAATGGAAACCAATGTTTCCAAGAGCTCCAAAAGAAGTCCGGCTATTTCAGCCAGTTCATCCTTCATATACAGCTTCAGATCCACCGCAACCTGATCATTGCGGCTTCTGCCGGTATGAAGCTTCTTACCTGCAGCACCGATCCGTTCGGTCAGAACCCTTTCAACCCACATGTGGATATCTTCGTCTGACTTGGTATAGGCAACCGTTCCGGCTTCCATATCCCTAAGGATGCCTTCAAGGCCTTCTACCAGCTGCAGTACTTCCTGTGAAGTCAGGATACCGATCTTCCCGAGCATTCTTGCATGAGCCTTGCTGCCCCGGATGTCCTGTCGGAAGAGACGCTTATCAAAATCGATACTGGCGTTAAAATCGTCCAGTAATTCAGAGGCCGGTTTCGAGAACCGGCCGCCCCATAGCTTCATATGATGTCCTTTTCCTTTGCGCTGTTTTTTAATTCCATCATAGCACGAATTTTCAGCGGCAGTGAGAATAGATTTATAAATCCTTCAGCATCATACTGGTTGTAAACATCATCTTCACCGAAGGTGACGTACTCTTCACTGTACATGGAGAATGGTGATTGTGATCCGGCGTTGTAAATCTGACCTTTGTAAAGCTTCAGCTTCACTTCACCAGTCACTACCTGCTGAGTGGACTCCACGAAAGCATCCAGAGCGATTTTTAGAGGTGTGAACCAGAGGCCGTCATAAACCAGCTCGGAGTATTTCTTGGCGATGCCGGATTTGAAGCTCATAGTAGCACGGTCATGGACCAGTTTTTCAAGAATTGCATGGGATTTGTAAAGCAGGGTACCACCCGGTGTTTCGTATACGCCACGGGATTTCATCCCTACCAGTCGGTTCTCAACGATATCGATGATTCCGATGCCATTGGCGCCGCCGAGTTTGTTGAGTTTGAGCAGAAGCTCAAGGGGACTCATTTTCGTGCCGTCAACAGCCACCGGGACTCCTTTTTCGTAGCTGATCGTAACATATACAGGAGCATCAGGAGCGTCTTCAGGCTTGACTGTCATCTGATAGATATTGGAATCGTGTTCATTCCAAGGATTCTCAAGATTGCCGCCTTCGTGACTGAGATGCCATACATTCCCGTCACGGCTGTAGATATCTTTTTTGGTTACGGGAATCGGGATGCCGTGCTTGTTTGCAAAATCGATGCAGTCTTCACGGGATTTCAGATCCCAGGTACGCCAGGGAGCAATGATCTTAAGGGAAGGATTCATAGCTTTGATTGTACATTCAAACCGAACCTGATCGTTTCCTTTGCCTGTGCAGCCATGGGCAATCGCCACAGCCCCTTCCTTTTCGGCAACTTCAACCAGTTTCTTTGCGATCAGCGGTCGAGCGATGGCCGTTCCCAAAAGATAATCATCTTCATATACAGCCCCTGCCTTGAGTGTCGGGAATGCATAGTCTTTCACGAATTCTTCTTTGACATCCATGACATAAGCCTTAACAGCTCCTGTCTCCAATGCCTTTTTCTTCACAGCTACGAAATCATCTTTTTGGCCCACATCGACACATACTGCGATTACATCGTAGCTGTATTCGATTTCCAACCATTTAAGGATTACAGAAGTATCAAGACCTCCGGAATAAGCCAGTACTACTTTTTCTTTGTTCATAAACATACCCTCCTTCGCATATATATAACCTGTTATTAATGATTATAGCAGGTCGCTCGAAGAATGCAAGTATATTTATAGTTTTTTTTTCATAATGTTTCTTTTTGATTTCGAGTTTAATTTTCAGTCAATTTGCTGTTAGCAAGGTTTTAAGGCTTCTTTTTTCGGCTTAAGCATTACTTGACCATCTTATTTAGTGCATATATATGCATTTATATTGTATATTCACTGTATAATCATATGTTTTTTTTATAATTATTAATTCTGTCACAGTGGATCACTTGAATTCTCTCCAAACGGTACTGAAACGTTTGGATATGATCTCGAAATGCCCGTGCGCTGAGTAGACATGGCGCATCACGTTATCAGTTTCGCCCTTGGATTGAATTGCTCCCATTTGTCCGAGTACCTGCAGTATCTGGAAGGCCATTTCCCCAAGCCCCATTACGTCCTTTGAGCGATGGATGACATTCCCCAGGTTGACCTGTGCAGTCCCCCATATCCCAGCAGTTTCGACTGCCTGAATGAGCATGGCGATTTCAACGCCATAGTTCACCGGAACCTTCATTTTCATGAAGTCCTCCCGATAGATTGCAACAGTCCCTGCCAGGGGCTGAATGAACCCGGACAGTTCCGGCATGAACGTATTGATCAAAGGCCTGGCCAGTATTTCTGTCACCCGGCCGCCCCCAAGCTCCAGTCCTGATGCTTCAACTCTTACCGGTCTTGAAAAATACCCCTTTGAAAATCGGATGTCAGGATTCGACAGAAGCGGACCCAATAACCCATAAAAGAATTCCGGGGTAATGGTGCTTATATCGGTATCGACCCATGCGATTATATCCGCATCCGTAGCGTAATAGCTTTTAAACATGGCTTCACCTTTTCCTTGGTAACTACCAAGGTCAGGTCGGATCTCCGAATGTCTGAACACCGGAATACCATATGTTTCTGCTATCGAAACTGTTTTATCCGCAGAATCGGAATCAATCACTATGATTTCGTCAATTATGCCTGCATTCTTCACCTCAAGAGCCATTCTAATGACGTTGCCAACGGTTTCTTCTTCATTTAAAGCTGGCAGTATCACAGCAACCTTCATTCCACTTTGCTTCTTATAGCTTCTTAAAACACCCGGCAATGAGAAATCAGATGCTTCATAGGTCCGTTCCTTGACCCACTTCAGCATTTTGTCATGGGCGTCGATCTCGATATCCATCATAGGACCTCTGACCAGGGTCACACTGCCTGAGTAGCATTTTCTGACTCTTTCATGGAACTTCGGCAGTTCTGAGGGCGCAAGCGGAGCGCCAAAAAGAAGCATCGAATGCTCCTCACCAATTTTTTCTAAAAGTTGGTCCAGCGTGGATTCTTTGCGCCAAACGACATTCACATTGTCAAAATGTGCATTGGCATACTCCATGACTGTTGAAGTGAATATGTCCTCAAGCTGAGTGAGTTTTTCCTCCATATGGTATATTTTCACACGCTTGAAACCGGACATTGACAACAGTTCCAAAACCGCAACTGCATTGACCCCGCCGCGGAGAACACAGGCTGCGGTTCCTTCTTTCCATCCGTCGGTTACAACCACGATACCGTCGTAGTCCATGTATTTTTCGTCCCATTCATCAAAGGACAGCATGTGCAGCTCTTCTGCGTCCTGAATGTTTCCCGGCCAGTTCTTTATGATATCGGAATTCCTCATTTTTTACCTCCAACTGAATCAATTCATGGGTTGATGTTCTTGCTCACAATTTCAAGCAGCTCCTGAAAGGACCTGGTCTTAATGACATGATCCGAAGCTTCTAAAAGCAGAAAGTCTTCCGTACAGAAGGCTACTCCGACACCTGCGAATCTCACCATACAGATATCATTTTCACTGTCACCAACGGCCACTATGTGTTTCGGATCAATGCCATACCGCTTGGAAAGATACGCTATGGCATGGCTTTTACAGATAACATGCTCACAGAACGGTGTATCACCGGTTTTAAAATAATCAGGCACAATAACCGTGCCTGTTGCTTTAGTTCCTTCAATTTCCAGGTGGTTTGACAATGCAAAATCAAGATCAAGAATGCGTTTCAGGTGATCTGTGACGCAGTCGTAGCTGTCAGAGATAATGCCGACAATGCATCCTCTATTTTTCAGCTCAGCAATTACCGCCTTTGTATCATGGACTATAGGGATGCTATCCGCAATTTTACGGATCGTTTCCACTTCAACATCTTTAAGCAATTCGGCAATCGATTGAGTGCGCAGCATCGGATCCTCAATATCTCTTCTGATTCTCATCAAGGATGCTGTATGACCAATGGCTTCAGCAGCAGTATCGATAAAGCGGCCTTCCAGAATGGTATTATCCATATCCAAAGCAACCAGACAGGCGCTGTTAATGAGTTTGGATTTTTGAGTCATCAGAAGTCCTCCATTCAAAAAATCTATCGCCTTCCTAAGTCCAGTTTAACAAAAAAAAAAGACCGAGTCAGCAGTTCATGGAGTTTTGTGAGATTATGAGGACATGGTCCCGGTTCATGCTAATGAAAAAAGCAACGGAATAAAAGATTCCGTTGCTCGGATATAGAAGGTCATTGGGTGGGAATCTCCTCCGCTGGAGGTACTGGTTCCGGTTCTGGTGCCGGTGCCGGTTCAGGAATCGGTTCAACTGCAGGCACCTGTTCCGGAGCTCCCAGGATGTCCTCTAATGAGGTGCTGTCCTGAGCTTCCGGGTCTATGAAATCCGCTGGTATTTCGCTGCTGTCAGGGAGTGTTTCCGGTTCCGGATCAGCCGTGTTATCCGTGATGGAGCCCGTTGTGGATTCGATATCCTTATCGACCGCCGGTTTTACCGGTTCCTTTTTTTCAGGTACAGTTACCACTGTCTTCTTGCTGTCCTTGATGACCATGGACGGGTCCACAACGTCTTCAAGGTTGATGAGTGTGCCGTCAACCGGGGGCTCTTCACCGGTGCGGTTATAAATGGCCAACATGACCGCTTCTGTAGCTTTGGGATAATGAAGGTAGTAGCTTACAACACCAATGTTCTTTGCTTCCCCGGGAATGCGGTACGAACGGGTATTCTTCATATCCATGCCGATCATGGAAGTACCCTGCTTCACCATGTCGCCAACGGACATATCGGTCTTCACATATTTGAAGGCAGTTGGTATGAGCAACGGCAGCTTAAGTCCAAGCGCTTTTTTAAGTGCGGTTTTTACAAACAATTGCTGCCTTTCTATTCTTCCAAGGTCACCTTCAGCACCACCTGAGCCATCATTGTTCTTACGCCATCTCAGAAACTGGATAGCCTGATCACCATTCAGCGTCTGTTTTCCAGCCTTAAGGTCGATATGAAGCTTCGGCTTTGCATATGGATCATCGTATTTCATTCTTCTTGGGATATCGATCTCAACACCGCCGATGATATCAACTACCTCTTCAACTGCCCTATAGTCAACAGATACATAATAATCGACCGGGACGCCCAACAACTTGGAAACCTCGCGGGAAACGCCGGCAGGGCCGCCCAGACTGCCTTTCAAACCCATGACGGCATTAAGCTTCATCGGGCTTTTACCGGATACCTCGTGGTAAGTATCCCGCGGAAGCGACACCATGTCAATCAGTTTGGCGTCCGGATCATAACTGACCAGCATCATTGTATCGGAGCGGCCACCGTCAGTGCCCATCATCAGGACATTGACGCGATTGCTTTTTTGAGTCATTATTTCAAGGCTGAGTCGGTCTTCCGGTGTGATTTCTGTCTTTTGAGAACCGAAGATCGAAAAAATATTATCCTTATTATCGCTCGAATCTGCATTTGCTTCTGTCGGCTTCATCAGGAAATATAGCCCGGCTCCGATTACAAGTGCAAAACACAGGAATGCAACCGAAAAGATCTTTAAATATGAACGCATGCGTTTCCCCTCTCAAGTACATCATAAGTAAAATTCATCATAGATATACTTAATTCTAACACACTATGACCCTATGAAATATGAAAATAACATTAAATGTAACTCAGGCGCTCATTTTGCTGAACAGAATCTACATATCCGAGTAAATTTATCAGAATTTATGCAAGCAATATTGACACCGGGAATAAAGCATGGTACATTCATTAAAACCAAATAGTAATGACTCTTATCAAGAGTGGCGGAGGGACAGGCCCGATGAAGCCCGGCAACCAGCGAAAGCATGGTGCTAATTCCTGCAGCACATCACAGTGCTGGAAGATGAGGGAGGACTCTGATTAGTGAACGCAGACCTCTTTCGTCGAAAGAGGTCTTTTCTATTGGGAAAAACCATTAAAAAAGGAGAAAACCCATGAGTACACAGAATCTTCGCTTCGAAACGCTTCAGATCCACGCAGGTCAGGAACCCGATCCGACTACAGGTTCAAGGGCAGTTCCTATCTATCAGACCAGTTCTTATGTTTTCAAAAATGTCGAGCACGCTGCCAACCTCTTCTCGCTTAAAGAACCCGGCAATATCTACACGCGGATCATGAATCCAACTACGGACGTGCTGGAAAAACGCATAGCCGCACTGGAAGGCGGCGTAGGGGCTCTTGCAGTGGCTTCGGGCTCCGCGGCGGTCACGTATGCCATTCAGAACATCGCTGAGGTTGGCGACGAGATCATATCAGCCAGCACGCTTTACGGCGGCACCTACAACCTCTTCAAGGTGACGTTGCCGAGAATGGGCATCACGACCCGTTTTGTGAATCCTGACAACCTTGAGGAATTCCGGTCTGCAATCAATGAGAAGACCAAAGCCATCTACGTGGAGACCATAGGCAATCCCGGTACTAACCTCATCGATTTCGACGCATTAGCCATCATCGCACACGAAAACGGTCTTCCGTTGATTGTCGACAACACGTTTGCGACACCTTACCTTTTCCGTCCCTTTGAACATGGTGCAGATATAATCGTTCATTCTGCAACCAAATTCATTGGAGGGCATGGCACCTCAATCGGCGGTCTGATCGTGGACTCCGGCAAATTCGACTGGGCCGCATCAGGGCGATTCAAAGGCCTGACAGAACCGGATCCAAGCTACAACGGAATACGTTATGCCACTGATGTGGGCGCCGCCGCATTCATTGTAAAGGCACGGGTACAGCTGCTTCGGGATACAGGCGCCTGCATAAGCCCTTTCAATGCATTCCTTCTGCTGCAAGGCCTTGAAACACTTTCACTCCGTGTGGAACGTCATGTCGCCAATGCTGAGCGCATAGCCGGGTATCTGGAACAGCATCCCGCTGTCGGATGGGTAAAATATCCAGGCCTGAAAAGCAGTCCTTATCGGAAATTGGCAGAGCGTGATTTTCCAAAAGGAACCGGCTCCATCTTCACATTCGGAATAAAAGGCGGTCTGAATGCCGGCATTCGGTTCATAGACAACCTTAAGCTGTTCTCATTGCTGGCCAATGTTGCTGATGCAAAATCCCTGGTGATACACCCTGCCAGCACCACACATGCGCAGCTGAATCCTGAAGCTCAGATATCTGCAGGTGTAAGTGCTGATCTGATCCGTATTTCCATCGGGATAGAAAATGCCGATGATCTGATAGAAGACCTGGAACAAGCCCTGGCCAAGAGTCAGGAATAAAGAAAGGAGCCGCTTATGCCAGTTATCATTCCCAATGATCTCCCTGCGGCAGGCATTTTGGCCTCAGAGAATATTTTCACCATGACGGAAGCCCGGGCAGCCCATCAGGACATACGCCCATTGCGCATAGCCATCCTGAACCTGATGCCCACTAAAGAAACCACCGAAACCCAGCTTCTGAGGGTTCTCGGTAACACGCCGCTTCAGACAGAGGTGGTTCTGGTGCGATTGGAGAGTCACGAAGCCAAGAACACGGCATCTGAATATCTGGATAGGTTCTATGTGCCGTTCACGGATATTGAAAACCAGAAATTCGATGGCATCATCATCACTGGAGCTCCCGTTGAGGGACTTCCATTCGAGGATGTGAGTTACTGGCCTGAACTGGTAAGGATACTGGATTGGTGCCGTCACCACGGGTTCTGTACATTTCACATCTGTTGGGGTGCACAGGCAGCCCTTTATCATCACTATGGGATTCAAAAATTGGGACTGGAGGACAAATGCTTCGGCGTCTTTCCCAACAGGGCAACCGTTCAGAACTGCAGCCTGCTTAGAGGGTTTGACGATGAGTTCCATATCCCCCATTCCCGTCACACCACGGTTCTGAGCGAGGACATCAGGAAGATAGCGGAGCTTGACATAGTAGCCGAAAGTGATGTGGCAGGCGTTTCCTTGGTGGTTTCCAAGGACGGAAGACAGGTTTTCGCTACCGGGCATTCCGAATATGATCCTCTTACCTTAGCTTCGGAATATTTCCGTGATGTGGCCAAAGGTCTCCCTATTGCTGTTCCGTCCAACTATTTTCCCGATGATGACCCTGGGAAAAACCCGATAGTACGCTGGAGGAGCCATGCCCATCTGTTGTTCTCAAATTGGCTGAATTATTATGTGTATCAGGAAACACCCTTCGATCTGGATTCATTAGAGCTTTGATAAGCATGAAGAAGAGCAGGGATCCTTTTTGAATCAGGATCCCTGCTCTTCTTTGAGTTCGGGCTGCATTTCATGATACAGGCTTGATTGTGAGCTCCATGATCAGTCGATTGAAGACTTCCCACACCTGCTGAAGTAATCTTTTATTGCTTGGGCTCACTTCAGATGCGACAGCGATAATGTCTGTCCATAATGCCTTCAGCTCCACACCGGAATCCTTCGAAGGGGTTTTGTGGTGAAAGGTCTTCATATCGGATCTGGCATGTGCCAGGCTGGCTGTTTTAAGGTAACCCATCATTGCATCAAGCATTTCAGTGGTCATTTCCTTGATTTTTTCAGGTTTTTCCTGACCGATTCCTTTAAAATAAGTCTTCTCCAGGCTTTGAGCAACCACGGTCTCAATTATTGAAGGTATTGATTCATTAAGTGCCTTGATTGGGTCCATGGTCTTGCCTCCTTGCTGTTCACTGATTATTATTTGATTTCATCCTCAATGATTTTCCGGTATTCCTTAAGTTCAAAATCGATGAACGCATCTATCATGGTCCGGTAAGTCACTTCAACGATATCAGGATCGACACCGAATTCTGCCGCATGAGCACGGACATTGTTGATCACCACTCTGATCCTCTGGGGTTCACGGATGACCGCTTCATCATTCTTGAATATTGCCGCCTGTTCAACGAACTCTCCGCGCTCAGCAATAAGCTTAACGATATCCCGATCGATACGATCGATATTAGCCCGGACTTCTCTCAAATCTTTACAATAATGCATGCTTCTTCACCTCAGCGTATGAATCAAAAGATATAAATGGGAGATATAATAATTCATATTAAACCATCTGAGCCAAGAAGTCCATGGATACTGTCACATGAATATGTCTCCGGTATTATGTACGAATACTCGACTCCATTTTGTAGAGGGTTCTACCATTTTTCATAGTGTACGAATTCTTGAATGGATTTTCGTGGTCTTGGCTGGGGATTTTCATCCGGATAACCCAGCGGAATGATGGCCTGCACATATTTGTCCGCTGGAACGTCAAGAAGTCCGGCAATTTCCATCGGCTCGAACCATGCAATCCAGCAGGATCCCAACCCCTGGTTCACAGCTTCTAAAACCAGATGTTCGATCCCAACGGATGTATCGCGGATCAGTTTTTTGAATTCCAGCAAGGGACTGTCGTCATCCAATGAAACCGGTACCTCCGCCGGTATCCTGCAGCGGATATCCGCTATACAGACAATATGTACCGGTGCTGTTTCCATCCACATCTGATCATGTGATGCCACTGCCAGTTTGTGCCGCATTTCCGGGGCCTTAACGACAATGAAATGCCATGGCTGTGTATTGTTGCCGGAAGGAGCCAGACGTGCAGCCTCCAGAATTTCCGAGATTTTTGAATCCTCGATGGGACGGTTTGAGAATTTGCGGATACTTCTTCTGTTTTGAATGGCTTCTATCATTGTAATGCTCCTTTCATTTTAAAAATACAGATGCTGGCTCTTGTATACCCGATATGGGATCGTTTAACCAGAAGCAAAAGAAAAGAGCAGACATTGGATTATCTGCTCTTGAGGATTCACGTCGCTAATGCCTGGTTTGCTGTTGTGCCTGCAACTTGAGCCATGCCGATCTCAAGCGCTTTAAGGTTCAGTTCCACGAATTTCTCTTTTACCGTCTCCTGGATCACTGTTTTCCAATCCACTTCTTTCTCAAGACCCATGGCTTTGATCAGAGCACCGACAATGATGACATTCATGACTTTGATATTACCCAATTGATTAGCAAGGTCATCTGCCTTGAAAACGGTGGTATTCACTTTCTGGCTGATGGCTTCGATAATCCCCTCGGGATATTCAGCAGTTCCAGCCAATATCGGCGCAGAGGGAATGTGATAATCATTGATCACCACGCGGCCCTCCGGTTTAATATACTCAAGCCATTTACCTGTCTCCATGGTTTCAAAGGAAACCAGGATATCAGCCTGTCCCAGACCGATGATCGGTGAATAGACCTTTTTACCGTACCTGACCTGAGTAGTGACACTGCCGCCCCGCTGGGCCATGCCGTGGACCTCAGACATTTTCACGTCGTATCCGGCACTCATAAGCCCAATTGCCAGGATTTTACTGGCGAGGATGATTCCTTGGCCGCCTACACCAGCTAAAAGAATGTTCTTTACATCGTCCATACTATTTACCTGCTTTCTCTATGGCGTCGAAGGGGCATGCCTGAAGACATACTTCACACCCTACGCACATGTGTGTATCGATTTTGGCTTTTTTGGTTGCTTTATCAAAGCTGATGGCCGGACATCCGGTTTTGGTGCAGACACGGCATCCTTTGCAGGCATCGTCATTTACACGGCACACGGTGCGCTCCAGACCGAATTCATCAATATCCTGCGGGCTGAACTTCTTCAGGACACAAGGCCATCGGGTTATGATGACACTGGGGCCGTCATATGCGAATGCTGCATCCAGTGATTTGCTGACATCATCAAGTTTCAGCGGATTCACGTTAATGACATGCTCGATGCCAATGGCTTTCACCAAAGCATTGAGATCCACTTCTTTGGTCCTCTCCCCCATCAGTGTGTAGCCGGTTCCAGGATTCTCCTGGTGGCCGGTCATTCCGGTAGTACGGTTATCAAGGATGACACTGACAGTGTTTCCCTTGTTGAAGGCTACACCGATCAAACTGTTGATACCAGTATGCAGAAATGTGGAGTCGCCTATGACTGTGACAACCTTCTTATCGATGTTGTTTTTCTTGAAGGCCTGTTTCGCACCATGGCCCATACTGATCGATGCACCCATGGCAATTACCGAATCCGTAGTGCTCAGCGGCTCTGCTGCGCCAAGGGTGTAGCAGCCGATATCGCCGGTAACGATGACGTCCTTCTTCTTGGACAGGCTGTAGAAG
>CAZEHS010000088.1:0-12756 GCA_964511875.1 uncultured Peptostreptococcaceae bacterium | reverse complement strand
GATCAGATGAATCAGGAAACCATCATGAGACACTCCATAGGACAGGGGAGGCACTAGCATGACCACTGAAACCAAGAAGGGAAATCTGCTGCTGGAGCTTTTTCGGGCAAATATCCGACAGTACGCGATGTTCGTTGCACTTTTTGTGATAATGATGATTTTCAATGTTTTAACAAATGGTACATTCGTATCAGCCCGGAATCTTACAAATCTATACCTGCAGACAGGCTACATAGCAGTCCTGGCTGTTGGGATGGTTCTGATCATTGTTGCGGGGCATATCGATCTTTCTGTAGGTTCCATTGCAGCCTTCACCGGCGCCATTGCAGGAATCCTTCAGGTTAAAATGGGTCTGCCGACGATCCCCACTATTCTGCTCACTCTGTTGGTCGGTGCGATCATTGGCATGTGGCAGGGTTTTTGGGTCGCATACCGCGGAGTTCCTGCTTTTATCGTTACGCTTGCAGGGATGCTGATTTTCAGAGGTGCTGTCATTGGCATTACAAAGGGACAGACAATCGGCCCGTTCCACAAATCCTTCAATGACATCAATGTCGGTTATCTGGGCGATATTGCGAATATTGACGGTATTCATCTGCTCTCAGTCATCATCGGAATCGTTGCAGTCCTTGGTTATATCTTTTCAGAGATGCATCAGCGTAAGGTGCGTAAAAGCTATAAATTCGAAGTGCTTCCAGGTCACTATTTCATAGGCCAGCTGCTGCTGGTAGGCGGACTGATCATGGCCTTCGTACTTAGTATGGCACTGTACAAAGGAATCCCTTACACTGTATTCATCGTAGTCGGTTTCGTCGCCTTGTACTCCTTCATCACGAATAAAACCCCGATCGGCCGCCACGTATTCGCACTGGGCGGTAATCTGGAAGCGGCGAAGCTTTCCGGTATCAATGTCAAGAAGACTGTATTTCTGGTATTCACCTCAATGGGTACTCTTGCAGCCATGTCAGGCATCATGTTCAGTGCCCGGCTGAATGCGGCAGCACCCTCAGCAGGCAACCTGTTCGAACTGGATGCCATCGCTGCATCCTTCATCGGCGGCGCGTCAGCCAGCGGCGGGATCGGTTCCGTATTCGGTGCGATCATAGGTGCTCTGGTCATGGCCTCCATCAACAACGGCATGTCTCTCCTGAACATGGATATCTCCTACCAGTACATGATCAAGGGCTCCGTGCTGCTGCTGGCAGTCTGGTTCGATATAAGTACAAGGAATAAGAGCAAGTAGGAGGTTCAAGTGCTGACTCCCGAAATATATGAAAGTGCGAAAACCCGTGCATTGGCATTTCTTGACCGGGCGGGCATCATCATCACTGAAGCTGAAAAAGCAGAATTCCAGGTAGCTGAATACGGCCTGGGCCGATTGGAAGAAATCGGCCTTGAGCTGGTAGTCTACCTGAATACCGAGAAAGTATGCGCAAAGGAACTCATCCTGTTCCCAGGCCAAACCTGCCCCGAGCACCGGCATCCCCCTGTCGGTGACTACGCGGGCAAGGAAGAAACCTTCCGCTGCCGGTGGGGTCAGGTATATTTCTATGTGGAAGGATCACCGGCTCAAAACCCCAAAGGAAAGATACCCTCAGGCAAGGAGAGCTGTTTTACCGTTTGGCATGAAATCATCCTGAATCCCGGAGATCAGTACACGATGAATCCGAATACTCTGCACTGGTTCCAGGCAGGGCCTGAAGGGGCAGTGGTGTCAGAGTTCTCCACTAAAAGTCTGGATGACAATGATGTATACACGGATCCGGAAATCAATCCGGCACTTAAGCGCATTGTATGATGGAGGTGTTCCATGCTCAAAGTAATCGCACATATTGAAGTTGCACCGGAATTCCTGGAAGAAGTCATTGCCATTCAGCTGGATGCCGTTAAAATCACATTGTCGGAGCGAGGGTGTATTGAATATTCACTGTTTCAACAGATCGATACCCCAAACCGATTAACCTTTGTAGAAACATGGGCAAGTTATGATGACTTGGAGGCCCATATGGATACGCCCTACATGACGGAGAAAGGCAGAAAACTGGCTGGGAAAATCCTTTCAAAGGATGTCCGCATCATGAAAGCGCTAGGGTAGGATACCCAAAAGGGATTGAATCGAATGAGTGAATCATTCGATTCAGTTCCTTTTTTTTATTCGATTTTGGTTTTCATAATGCATAATTCGTGGTAAACTAATCAACGTGCGCAGTTTTTAGTGGCTTAAGTCCGCTGAAAATAGCGTATTAAAGGAAAAACGTGTGTATTATGTATTCACAGTCAACTACAAGGGGGAATTAAAATTTTGAAAAGTTTACTCAACAAATGGAATGAAATGAGTCTGGTAAAGCGAATTATCGTTGGTTTGGTCATTGGTATCATTCTGGCTGTTCTGGTTCCGGACAAGGCTGCACCGATTGTCATTTTCGGTTCATTATTCGTAGGGGCTCTGAAAGCGATTGCCCCGATTTTGGTATTCTTTCTGGTAATGTCCGCCATCTCACAGCACAAGAGCGGTCATCAAACCAATATGAAATCAATAATCGTGCTTTATCTTTTAGGTACATTCTTAGCCGGACTCATAGCGGTTGTAGTAAGTTTCATGTTCCCTGTCACCTTAACCCTGGTAACGGGTGCAGAGAACGTCACACCTCCGGGTGGTGTTGTTGAAGTACTGAAAACACTGCTGATGAACGTAGTCGATAACCCGGTCAAAGCACTCTACAATGCAAATTATATTGGAATCCTGTCATGGGCCCTGCTTCTGGGTTTTGCTTTAAGAGGTGCTCCGGATACTACAAAAACCATGATCGTAAATTTTTCAGACGCTGTATCTCAAATGGTCAGATGGGTCATCAATTTTGCGCCGCTCGGAATCATGGGTCTGGTATTTGAAGCGATTGCAACAAACGGAATAGCTTCATTGCTGAGCTATGGTCAATTACTTGCGGTTCTGATCGGCTGTATGGTGTTTGTGGCTCTAGTGGTCAATCCCATCATCGTATTCGTGAATATTCGTCAGAATCCGTACCCGCTTGTTTTCAGATGCCTTCGGGAAAGCGGCATCACAGCGTTTTTTACCCGCAGCTCAGCGGCAAACATCCCTGTGAATATGAGCTTGTGTGAAAAGCTCGGTTTGGACAAGGATACGTATTCCGTATCCATACCTTTAGGGGCTACCATAAACATGGCAGGCGCAGCAGTTACAATTTCAGTATTGACGCTGGCGGCAGTTCATACCATGGGTATTCAGGTCGATCTGGGCACAGCGCTGATCCTGAGCGTATTGTCAGCTGTATGCGCCTGCGGTGCCTCTGGCGTCGCCGGTGGTTCACTTCTTCTCATTCCGCTTGCCTGCAGCCTGTTCGGCATTCCGAATGACATCGCGATGAAAGTAGTAGGTGTCGGTTTTATCGTAGGAGTTCTGCAGGATTCATGCGAAACAGCACTTAATTCCTCGACGGATGTGCTGTTCACAGCTTCAGCAGAATTTGCCCAGTGGCGCAAAATAGGGAAGTCTATTGATGTCCATGCGAGTGAAGATAAGGTAGCATAGTTTACTGATTAAAGCCTCCTGACTGCAGCTTGATTCTGCAGCAGGGGGCTTTTTTGATGTTGAAACGACATATTGATACTGTTTAAGAATGAGATGTGTTTAAATGGTAACAGAGTGGATAATAATGAAAAATCGGTTCTCAATGCGGAGGAACTCATGAAATATATCAATCAGCTTGCAGTATTATTGTTTTTCTGGTCATTGGGGGAGCTGGTCGGAAGAGCACTCGAACCGTTGATCCGCTTTCCGGGAACCGTACTTGGCATGCTGCTGCTATTCATTGCATTGTCCTTGGGATGGGTGAAAGAAGATTACATAGGAAATTGTACGGATTTTTTTCTCAGCAACATCGGTTTCTTTTTTGTGCCGGTTGTTGTAGGTCTGGTGACCATAACAGGACTCTCTGGGATGCTGCTGATGCAGTTGACGGCGGTTTCGGTGATAAGCACTGTGATCACCATGGCCCTGACTGCCCTGACTGTTCAGACAGTCATCCTGCATCTGGAGGAGAAGAAATGACAAATATCCTTTCTTCTCCTCTGTTCGGCCTGCTCCTGACAATTTTGGCTTACGACGTCGGTGTAAGACTTCAGCAGCGTTGGCGATCGCCGCTCCTGAATCCGATCATTACTGCCTCTATCATCATCGGGCTTTTGCTCGCAGTCCTGCGCATTCCTTATGATTCTTACAATACCGGTGGAAGCATCATCAGTTTCTTTCTGGGGCCGCTGACAGTCTCTCTGGCTCTGCCGCTTTACCGCCAACGGGAGCGGATCAGGGAACATTTTGCTGCTCTGATCCTGGGAATTACAGTCAGTGTGTTAGCATCTGCACTCTCTGTGACGATTTTCACAAAGATGTTCGGGTTCAATGAAAGCCTGTTCCTTTCACTGTTGCCCAAATCCCTGACGAATCCGATTGCGGCAGCTGTCAGTAAAGTCATTGGGGGAGTGCCATCACTCACAGTGGCGTTTGTCATAATCACAGGAATCACAGGGGTCCTGGCAGCGCCTTTTGTCTTTTCATTGTTGAGGATAAAGCACCCTGTTGCGAGGGGAACAGGTCTGGGTGCCGCTTCCCATGCGCTTGGCACCGCTCGGGCCTTTGAGTACGGCGAAACAGAAGGCAGCATCAGCAGTGTATCAATCGGTTTGACGGGGTTGATAACCACGCTGGCGATGCCCTTGCTTCTGAAGCTGCTGCAATAAAAAAACCCCGATTCAGGCGCCTTGAATGCACTGAATCGGGTTTTTTGATGGAATCAGGGTAGAGTCACTGTCACTTCTGATAAGTCAGCTCTTCTGAGCGTTGATGGGGCTGAGATAACCACCATGCGGTTGCGTCCTTCCATCTTGGCTCGATACATTGCTTCATCGGCAAGTGCCACAACATGTTCAGGTGCTTCAAATTCTGTAAAGTGAACGGTTACAACACCGAGACTGACAGTAATGCAATCAGCTGCGTCGGAATCCGCGTGCGGAATACCAAGATTTTCAATTTCTTTCCGAATTCGTTCCGCCAATGCTTCGGCACCATGACTCTCTGTTTCGGGCAGTATGACAACGAACTCTTCCCCGCCATATCGAGCAACAATATCAGGCGCGCGGCTGACAAGAGATTTTAGTGTTGAACCAAGTTGTCTCAAACAGTCATCACCGACTAAATGCCCATAGCGGTCATTGAATTTCTTGAAATGGTCAACGTCAAGCATGATCATTGACAATGGAGACCCAGAGCGCTTCAACCTGTAAAATTCCACTTTAAGAGCATCGTCAAAATATCTTCGGTTCGCCAATCCGGTCAGACTGTCAGTCAGTGAATTGAGCTGCGCAGTATTTTTCTCAATCTCGAGCTGATGAAGGAGATTCTGAACCTGCAGTTCGGTCTGTTTGCGGACGCTGATGTCGCGGGCGATAATGATGATCTTGGTCGGCTGCCCATTGAGGCCGCGAACCAATCCGCTGTTGACTTCGATATCAAAAATGCTCCGATCCCTGCGTACGGCTCGGTACTCGCTGGGTTTTGCATATCCTCCCTTGAACATGAGCATGATATTGTCCACCGCCCGTCCCAGATCCTCTGGGACAATGAAATCCGAAAATTTCATACCTGTGAAATCGTTGAAATCATCATTGAAGCCGAACATCCTTTTAGCTGCTTGGGATACCATCAGGATGTTGCCTTCCAGGTCTGTGATTGTAATATCATCAGGAGAAGCTTTAAGGATTGAACGATAAGTTTCTTCACTTTCCTGGAGAGCGGCCTCTATCGATTTTCGCTCCGTGATATCGCGTACAACACTGTAAACATGGGGTTGATCATTGATGGGTATGATGCTGCCGGATATCAGACCAGTAAAAGGGCTTCCGTCTTTGCGCTTGAAAGTGAACTCCATATTCTCACAAAAGCCCTTCCTGTCCATCTCTGCAATATAGATTCCGCGGTCGGAGATATTGTGCCAGACATTGTCATCAAAAGTGGATTTTCCTATGACTTCAGTGCGGGAGCACTCACTCATTCTTAAAAAGCCTGCATTCACATCAAGAAATACCCCATCCGACAGACGAGTGATCGATGCAGCATCAGGACTTGTATTGAAAATCATCTGCATCTGTTCTTTTTCTTCAAGATTTTCAGCATTCAGGCGCTGGTTCACCATCATGATGAATCCGAATGTCCATAGAGTGGTGGTGAGGATAGGGATGATATATGCCAGGAAATGAATGGGTATCCGGACAAATTCTGCATATGATTGAACCGGCGGCGTGATCAGTGTATAACCTGTGCGGACTGCTAAAAATAAACCGCCGACAAGAAACAAGGCTCCCGTAAAGTGGGCTGAAGTCGAGACATGTCGCTCCTTTATCGATAGGAGCACGTAAGCGGTCATCAGCTCTATCACAGCTATTGCTGTTGAGACAACGACTGTGCGTCCTGAAATGTCGTTATTGCCATACATGAAGTAATAATATGTAAGAAGAAACACGGTATAGAATGGGATGAGGAACCGGTGACTTTCTTTCCGATCAAAGAAACGGATGATACCGATATACAGCATGATATGTCCCAGCACCAGCAGCGGATTTGCAATGCGGGCGAGAATCAGCAGGGATTTGACTGTCACCAGCGGTGTGAATATGCACCCCAGCGCCAGAAGGACAGAGCCTGACAACCACCATCCGATTCCTCGATAAGTTTTATTCACCAGGTATTGGAGCAGCAGAGCAGCCGCCTGGACGATCATGATCATGCTTTGCGTGACAGCAAGGGTTGGTATGTCGAGTCTCATATATGTCTCCATTCATCAGCATTCAATCAGGGCATAAAATCAAGTATCCAAAAGGAAAATAGCAGTGTAACACTATGTTACACCAAAATCAACAGATAGGAAAGAAGACTGAAGCAAAACAAGCCCGATCCAGCCTCCGATGATTCATGTACTGAAGCTTTTTTTGTAGACCTGCTTCAGGATACGGGTATATATGCAATGCTGAAACGACTTAGTACTAAAATGAGGAGGAGACACATGAACAGAGTGGTGCATTTTGAGATTCAGGCTGACGATCTGGAGCGGGCTTCGGCGTTCTACAGCACAGTTTTCGGCTGGACAATCAGCACTTGGCAGGGTGAAGGAATGGATTATGTCATGATCATGACTGCCGGTGAGGATTCCAAGGAGCCAGGCATCAATGGCGGTATGCTCAAACGACCTGTTGGAGCGCCACCTGTCGGGAGCGGCGCCAATGCTTATGTCTGCACCGTACAGGTTGAAAATTATGACGAAACGGCAGGAAAAATAATAGCGGCAGGCGGTGTGGAGGCCATGCCCAAATTCGCTTTGACAGGCATGGCGTGGCAGGGTTACTTTATAGATTCCGAGGGAAATATGTTCGGCATTCACCAGCCCGACCCCAATGCGAAGTAGATATCGAATGAAACCAGAAACCCGTCGGGAACCGGCGGGTTTGATTATTGCGGTTGGGGCTGTTTCAGGCTTACTGCATTGACCGAAATTGCCCTTCAGCATATCGTTTGAAATTGTCCAGAATCGCCTGCCATCCCTCGCGCTGGATTTCCAAGGGGTTTTCGTTTTCCGCATCGAAGATTTCAACGATCCTGGTTACAGAGTCCTGTTCTGAAAAAGTGATTCGAACCGTTCTGTCATCATCAAGGGTGTACGCAATCACCTTATATGGGATTACTTCATCATAAGTTCCAGCGAAATCAAATCCAAAGCTGCCATCCTTTGCTTCCATCCTTGCGAGGAATTTTCCGCCCACCCTCAGATCATTCTCAGCAGAGGGGGTGTGCCAATCTTCAGATGCATTGTTCCACTTCATAATATGATCAGGCCCGGTCCAGTACTTCCACGCGGTTTTCGCCGGAAGTTTTACGCTGGTTTCAACAGTGATTTTTGAAGCGTTCATTTCAGCCATTCTACAGTCCTCCTTCTGTTCATAATGAACCTCGGTGGACTGTATACCCATTGATAACTCTTATCAATCATAAATATCATAAGACTCAGGAAATGGATAGATGAAAAAGGCTATTCGATTGTCTCTGCGATTACCCTGCAGGGGCCCTGTCATCCCTGCGAAATTAATGGGGTAGGTGTGGGCTGTGAAAAAGGCATGAGACTGTCGTATCAGGATGCGGCCAAGGTTGCAGAGGTTTTCTAAAGCAGCAAAACGGGATCATTGAATTGAATCTGGAGTTGGCATCAGTTCATCTTGAGTTGTGAGACCGCGCTGAATGGCTTCACTGCGAAGAACGGCGTACAGCTCCGACATGGTCGAGTTTACATACGGATGCACAAATAGAGTTCCAACTACTAGGGCGAGGAGCCCCAACAGGTACCATCCCAGGAATGAGAGGTCAAGAATGAAAATATTCATTTTTTGGCCGGCAGTCATCTGGTTACTGAGCTCAATGGCCCGAGAATGAGGCATTTCCGGATTATCGGCCAATATATACGGGACGAAGCGATAAGCATAGCTTTTTATGATTCCAGGAATAATCAGCAGCAACGTCCATGCAAGAATTCTAAGATCCTTAATCAGCATTGTCACTACAGTGTTCATATACCATTTCCGATTGAAAGCATATCCAATGCACTCGAGCTCCGCTGGCGATTGAGCAGCTTGGTTGAAATAGCGTCGGGCCCCTACTTCAAGAGGATATCCGATAAACAGCCTGAATGCCACAGCGGCTAAAAAAAGTGCCAGCCCAAGCGTGAGAATTAAAGGCATAGCCTGAGAAAACCATTCTGAAAATCCAGCGCTGTTCTGGAAGCCATCCTTGGAATCCAAGTGATAATTGAAAGTCGGTCCGCTGCTTTCGGCACTTCCGGTGAATAGAAGTATAAGGCTTACGAGAAAGGCCTTCCAGTAATCCCTTCGCAAGACATCTTTTGCTCTGTTTTTCAGTTCTGCTCGTGTCCACATGGTAATCCTCCTGTTTTAAGTTAATACTACAGATTTCATTTTGGTCTATGACTTATTATCCCACATCGAAGATGATAAAAGTATCACCTTCATGGAAAATTAAGGAGATGTTAAGCACTCATTTCAATAGTCGGCACTCAACTGAGAGTCGTTTTAATAGCTCAAAGTGATGACTTTTTTTCGAGGGGATTATGTTGTTTATCCGACCTCCAACTAGGTGTATACTGATTAAAATTAATCAAATATCAAAAATAGCACTTCGGTCTGGCAATACAATAAGTTCCGGGTGCTTGATTCTATACAGCTCATCAAGTTCTTCATAGATCGCGTTTGAAAATGGCTATTACAGTCCAATGAAAAAGAAGCAAGGCGTGGGGGGAACAGACATGATGGAGCCACTATCAGAAGTGCCAAAGAAATCATTGAACTGTCCCAACTGTGGGGCCAGTGTCGCAGAAGATTCTGCAAGCTGCGAGTTTTGCCATTCCGTCTTGAGCATTACCGCATGTCCGTCCTGCTTTGGCGCAGTATTCAAGGGCATGAGGTTTTGTCCAGGCTGCGGTGCCGCTGTTGAACGCAGCGAGTCTGAAAGTGATAAGAAATTGGCTTGCCCGCGCTGTGAAAAGGAACTCGTACTCGCTGTTATCGGAGGCACGATCATACACGAATGCAGCATTTGCGGCGGATTCTGGCTTGTAACAGAAACTTTCCAGAAAATCTGTGTTGATAGGGATCAACAGGAGAGGATCATTGTTTATCCTTCACTGGCCAAGCCCATTGAACGGCAGCCGGATACGCGGCCTAATAAGTTCTATGTGCCGTGCCCGGAATGCGGCGAATTGATGAATCAAAAGAACTTTGCCGGTTGTTCCGGCATCCTCATTGATTCGTGCAAATCCCATGGCGTTTGGCTCGACCGGCAGGAATTGCAGAAAATTGTCAACTTCATCAAAGATGGTGGCCTTCAAAAGGCTCGAGAAATGGAATTGGAGAGACTGAAAGCAGAGCAAAAACGCCTTAAAGATATGAAACATGAACAAAACCAGACGCCTATTCTGACGAGTGAAAGGACATCATTTCTTGATTCAAATGAGGATAGTGTCTTGATTGATGATGTTTTTGCAGTTGTTGAAAAGATTATTCGATATTTTGGTTCTTAGTATTCCACACTCTTGCTGTTTACCCTGCCGTGATATTCGAGAAGCACTTATAAAGAGACCCAATTCAGAAATCCCTAAACTCGGGGACGCTGAATCGGGTCTCTTTTACTTCTGCAACATCATTGTCTGTACTGCTTCCAATCCCGGAAGCGCCGCAATCGCGCCTTTGATCTGCGTGGTGATTGCCCCCGCCGCATTGGCGAATTCCAATATCTCCAGCGCATCGCCCGGACTCAGATTTTCTGGACGAACCTCCCGCTGTGCCAACTGGTACAGCAGGGCAGCAACGAATGCGTCGCCAGCGCCTGTGGTATCCACCGGTATCACTTTGTATCCGGGTGCTTCGGCTTTAAACTTTGCGGTGATGAAGGACGCGCCTGCACCGCCCTTGGTCAGGACTACGGTTTTGACCGCCCCGGTGAACAGGGAGGCCAGAGCTTCATCCGGATTTTCAATCCCGGTGATGAAAGGGAGTTCGTCGTCGCTGATCTTCACGAGATCCGCTTTTGGCAGGAATTCCAGGATGGCCTGCCGGCAGGCTTCCTGCGTGGGCCACAAGGGAAGGCGTACGTTGGGGTCGAAGCTGACGAGGGAACCTGCAGCCCGGGCGGCTTCAATGGCTTTGATATGGGCGTATTTCACCGGGGCCTCGATCAGGTCCACGGAACCGAAGTGCAGGATGTCGGTGACAGTGAACCAGGCGGGATCGATTTCTTCGGCTTTGAGCAGCATATCGGCTGCTGGGTTGCGGTAGAAGGCAAAATCCCGGTCGCCGTGCTCGTCCAGGGTCACGAAGGCAAGCGCGGTGCCGCAATCATTGGTTGTAAGCATCAAACTGGTGTCCACGCCGCAAGCATCCAGGGCATCGATGATGCAGTGTCCGAAGGCATCCTCGCCCACCTTGCCGATAAAAGCACTGTCTCCGCCAAGCCGGGCAATCCCAGCGGCAACATTGGCAGGGGCGCCTCCGGGAACCCGTTCAAAATGGGATACGGATTTCAGGGCTACGCCCTTCTCTTCAGGGATGAAATCAATCAGGGCTTCGCCCATTGTGTATATTTTTTGCATTCAGCCGACCTCCAGGTCCCACAGTTTCAGTTCCATGATAACACAATTACCCCGTGACCATAATGTTAATCCACGGTGACTGCACTTCGGATATATCCGTGCGCTGATTACTGCCTCTCCGTGGTTGATGAACACCTCCAGGGAGGAACGGTCCATGAAGATCTGCAAATGAATTGTCTCACAGCCCGGCTCAAGCGCAACCTGACGAACACCGCCGCTGCCATGTCCTGAATCGGAACGATCCAGCATGAATCTTAGGGTTTTCGCTGTGAACGTCAATCGGGTTTCTTCCTTCGGCCCTGTAAAGAACGTGATCCCAAAGGATGACGAAGAGAGAGGATCAAAATCGCATATAAGTTCAAAACAGGACAGTGAATGATTGATTGTCATGGAATCTTTCAGGATGAAAGGCTTCCATTCCTGAGCCTTACTGTGGTAATGGTCGAGCTCCTGAATTGGTTGTGAGTGGATGCGGCCATTGCGGAGTGTGAGCTCTCGAGGCAGAGTCATGGCTCCGGCCCATCCATGGCCAAGGTCGGCACTGGGGTACGACTGCTCCCACATATCCATCCAGGCGATGAGAATCCTGCGGCCATCAGGGGACAGAGCGGTCTGTGGAGCGTAAAAATCAAAGCCCCAGTCCAGCGGCTGCTGAGTGGTTGGGCGGAAGCAGCCCTGCTCCCAGTCCATGGCGCCAGTGAGAGCAATGACACTGTGAAGGTTATTATAGGCATCTCCATCAGGGGGCATGCATTGGGGGGAGACCATGAGAATATCGGTGCCGTCAATCGTGAAGAGATCCGGGCATTCCCACATGGTACCCTGTGAATCATTTCCTTTCAGCAGAATGTTTTTGAATTGCCAAGTGATGAAATCAGGGGAATGATAAAGCAGTACCTGACCATGCCCGGCCGAATCACTTGAACCGATCAGCGCATAGGCTGTTCCTGAGTGTAAAATCACCCGCGGATCCCTGAAATTAAAGGTGTTGGCATCGTCAGGAATCAGATGCTTTCCGATTACCGGGTTATGACGGGACTTATCGAGGTGGATTCCGTCGGCAGAGCGGGCGATGCATTGCATCTGGTTCGGTTTTCCTTCCGCATCTGGCATTATCCCTGTGTACATCACAATCAGTGAACCGTCAGCGGATTCACACGCGCTTCCTGAAAAGCAGCCGCCCTGATCCCAGGTAGAATCCGGGGTCAGGGCGATCGGGAGATGTTCCCAATGCACCAGATCGGCGCTGCGGGCGTGACCCCAGTGCATGGGGCCCCAATGGGGGGCGTCTGGATGGTACTGGTAGAATAGATGCCAGGCTCCCTGCCAGTGTATGAAGCCCACAGGATCGTTCATCCAGCCCTGAGGAGGGGCAAGGTGGAAGGCCGGGCGGTATTGCCTGTTGGATGAATCACTCATGAAAACTGAATCTCTGAAAGACTGTCCGGTCCGTTTTCCCCGGCCAGAACCCTGAACCCGTACCCCTTGAGGTCGGCCTGCCGGATCCCGAGGATGCGGAGGCGCTCGAACT
>CAZEHS010000087.1:0-12756 GCA_964511875.1 uncultured Peptostreptococcaceae bacterium | reverse complement strand
CACTCCCTGTAATGTCTGGGGTCGTGTGTATTTAACACCTATAGTAGTATACCATCGGGGTATTTTTTTGACAAGTATTTTAAAGGGAAGACTTATCGGATTTTATTGGTGCAGTGGATGTGTTCTGCTGATTTGTCTTCAGCCTGCGAATGAGCTCCACCTCACCTACTCCCAGATTCAGTTCCCTGGCAACCTGCTGGCTGTCTTTACCTTCGCTCAGCAGTCTCCTGATCTGTGCAGACATGAAATTCGATTCTGGGGAACGGAGCTCGGGTTCTGCCTTCCTGCTCTCTGCAGCGGATTCTGTTTTCTGAGGCAGGGATCTTGAATATTCGGAGGTCGCAGGTACCTTTCTTTCAAGGACTTCTATCCTTTTTTCCAACCGCTCAACGGTTTCATAGAAGGTTTGATTGATATCGTCCAGATTTTCTCCGAATTGATCTGAACGCTGCATGAGAGAATAGAACGTATCTGAGAAAGACTGGTCCTCCATATCAGGAATGCCGCCTTTTCTGATTTCGCGAATCAAACTGTTCAATGAAAAAACCACTATGATAATCCCTATCACAGCGGCGATCCAACCTGTTAGCATATGCTCACACCTTTATGTCCAAATGATTGCGCTTTGATCCGATACCTACATCTTCATTCTTCTTTTTCTCTTGTTCTTTCCCATCTTTTTTGCCGGACTTTTCTCTCCCTGCGCCGCGTTTGCCATCCTCACGTACACTGGGCGATTCTTTCTGGTCAAAATCATTTACTTTTTTCATCTTCTCCTGAGCATCCTGCCTGTTCACATTTTCCATCAATTGCTGTTCATTGATCTGCTTATTGGAAATATGGGGTTTCAGCATATCATTCTTGTGAAGTTTAGGCAGCAGGACGTGCATATCAATCGGTCTGATCGCCATGGCAGAATCTCCTCAATAGGAAACAACCCGGATTTCACCTTCATCCTTTTGAATGCGGACAGCCTGCATCGCATCCTTTACGTTGTAGAAGCTGTTGCCTATTCGGATTTTGACGCCGGGATAAATCATCTGTGCCATTGCTCTGGAATCACGCAGATGATCAATCAGTGCATTCAGTTCCTTAAGGGCATCCTGCTTATTACGCAAGGTTTCATTGGACTGCTTCAGGGTTGAATTGGTCTTCTCCAGCATTGAACTGAGTTCAGCGCTTATACCTGTTTCCAGCTGCTTTCGTATCATCCGCTGAGCCTGAGTCAGTTTCATGATGCTGTCCTGGGTTTCTTTGATCTGTTCTGCAACCTCTTTGAATTCATCCATTATCTTAGAGTCTACACCCAATCGGATTTTTGTAAGCGTTCCCATTTCCGATCCCAGAACTTTTGCACGGATTTCTTTACGGACGTTCAAATCACCGCCGACGACCATTCCCTTTTTACCATCCGCAATGATGCTCCCATCACATGTGACATGGCAATGAAGTATGGCATCGCAATTGATATCACCTGCAACGCGGGCATGGGTATTATTCATGAAATTTGCTTTCAGGTTGCCTTCAACCTCAAGTTCAGCATTATCATTTCCCTGCACGCCGCCGTTGATAAGCAAATTCCCCTTACAATGGATTTTTGCGCATTCAACAATTCCATTTATTTCGATGTCAGAATCACTGACAACCTCATATCCGGTAAGCACATTACCGTATATGACCACTTTTCCCATAAAATGAATGTTGCCGGTTTCCGGCCCGACATCTTTCCTTAATTCAAGAACCTCGATGATGCTGATCTTTTCACCATCAAAGAGGATGTTTCCGCTTTTGTCTGCAATCAGCTGAAGGCCATCTTCAGAAAGTCTGATGTTTTTCCCATATTTGAAGTTAACGGGTTTTCCCGGCTTGGCTTTGATTTCCCTTGCAGTAACTGTCATGCCGTCTTTGCCCGGAGTCGGGGTGGTACGCGTCACAAGGAGATCTCCGGCCTCTGCAGTCTTGAAGGTGTCCAGATCCTTGAAATCAACTCGTCCGCCGCTGAGCATCCTTGGCTGTACATGTGTTTCCTTATCAACATAAAACGTCAGTTCTCCATCTTTCCCATTTTCATGGGGAATGCCTACGGCTATGAGTACACTGTTGCTGAGCCCTGGATTTTGAACAATGGATTCAATCGCATTCATATCGATTCCGTAACTGATGTTTTTTGTTTTCAAGGTGCCCAATATGTCCTCAGTCGTAACAGTGCAGTCCATCCTGTGCATTTCGATGGAAATATAGGCTTTGTAATAATCATTGGTTATACTCACCAAGATATCGTATCCTTTATCTGCGTTTGCAGGACTGACTCCTTGCGGGTCCATCTGCTGGCTCATCCGTGATTCCCCCATACTTCTCTCAGTTATTGGTTGCCGCGTTAAGCCCTGATTTCAGACGCATCATTGCTTTTGTATGCAGCTGGGATATCCTTGATTCTGAAATTCCCATTATGACTGCGATTTCCTTATATGTCAATTCTGAATAGTAGTAATAATCAACAATCATCCGTTCCCTTTCGGGTAAGGTATCCACCTGATCCCTAAGTATGCTTTTCGTTTCATTCTCCAGATAAGAAGCCTCAGGATTAGCGTCAAGGTGGTCACTTTTAACGGAGAAATTGCTGTTTTCTTCAATCTTTTCCTCCAAAGAAACCATCGTGAAAACCGTGAATTCTGAGAGCAGCTTTGAAAATTCTTCCGGCGACATGCCCATCCCCTCAGCTAAGAGAGTATCATCAACAGCCGATCCGTGGATTGCCTGAAGACGTTCCGTCAATTCCTCCATTTGTCGAAATTTGTGCCTCATGCTTCGTGGGATCCAATCCAGACTGCGGAGCTGATCGATCACAGCGCCACGGATCCTGAAATTCGCATAGGTTTCAAATTTTACATTTTTGTCAGGATCGAATTTTTCTATCGCGTCAATCAACCCAAGAATCCCATAACTTACCAGGTCTTCGTATTCCACATGGGCGTGGTAATTGATATAAAGTCTGCCAGATACGATTTTCACCAGTTCCACATAGTGCAGGATCAGTGCATCCTTGGCAGACCGGTCATGGTGTTCCTTGTATCGGACCCACAAATCACTGGTGGCCATAGTTCAGTCTCCCTTTCAGTTGCATTTGTAGTATCAAAGGGTTTTTGTGCCATGCCCGATGGTTTTTATCAACAATTTCCCGTTTTCAGAATAAAACTCAATTGACCGTCCGAAGTTTCCACCTGTATCATCTGCCAGTACGGGAATCCCGAATGTTTTCAGCATTTCCCTGACAGCAACAGCATTGCGCTCGCCTATCTTCATCATATCATTTTGTCCTGAGAAGGCAAACATCTGAGCTCCGCCAGCCATTTTACAGACAAGACGGCTTTTGCTGGCGCCTAAGGCCTTCATCTCTTCAATCAGTTTCACTATTGCCGTATCAGCAAACTTGGCCTCGTTGCTGTTATTCTTGATTGCCTTGCTGGATGGCAGCATCACATGTGCCATTCCTGTAATCTTCGTCACCGGATCGTATAGACAAACGCCTACGCAGGAGCCTAACCCGAGCGTTGTCAAACCACCGGGATGTCTGACCGATTTCAAATCGGCCATCCCCACCTTGATTAATTCAATCATATCTCGATCCCTATGCTTCTCAATAGCGTATCATAGGAATCCACTTCCGGAATCAGGAAAAAGTACCCTTCCACTGACTCATTCTCCTGGCATTCGATGAATTCATTCTGTATGATCAGAATCTTATCACCAACAAGCCCGAAGTGAACTGCCGGTACGCTTAAAATGGCTCCTGCCATATCCACGGCCAATGAAGGTATGGATATTTTAATATTCAGACTTGTCAGACCTGATAAGGATGAAATGTATGACCCCGCCAGGATATTTCCTATTTCTTTAAGTGCGGATTCAGCAAACTCATCAATCGTCCCTGTATCCATACCTGGCATCATAAGACGTATAAGCGTCTTAGCAGCCTCCAAAGTAAGTATGAACATGATGCTGCCATCCAGGTCGCCTTCCAGTTTGAAGAATATCCCACAGACTTCAACTTCTTCACCGCCTAGAAGTTCCGGTACATTCTGCACGTCCATGACGGTTACCTTGGGAACCTTCATATCCACTTTCTTGTTGATCATTTTAGCCAGTGCGGTGGCGGCGTTTCCGGCTCCGATGTTCCCGATTTCCTTCAGGACATCCAGAACCATGCTGTTCATATTATCAAGCTGAACTGTCATGGGTCACACTCCTCAATGATTCAGATCTGCCTCTTCCAATCCCAGAACTTTTGGCAAATCAATGAGCATAATGATTCTTCCATCGTGCTTTCCAACCTGCCGGATAAAGTCCTGACCATTTGTCCCACGGATAACCGGAGCTTCTTCGATATCGGATATGTCCATCTGAAGCACTTCAGAAGATGAATCCACTATGATCCCGATTTTTATTTCACCGACATTGGTTATTATAATTCTAGATTCATCTGTGAATTCCTTTTCCGGAAGGCTAAAACGCTTGCGTATGTGAACAATGGGGATGATATTCCCACGCAGATTGACAACGCCCTGGACATGAGGCTTAGTATAGGGGATTCTGGTGATCGGAATGATCTTTTCAATGTTCTCAACGTGGTGGATATTGATTCCATAATACTCCCGTTCAATCTTAAAGATCACATACTCATTGGTTGTGTTCATGGAATCCCCCCCTAAAACAGTTGATTCGGATCAACAATCAGCGCTACTGATCCGTTGCCGAGAATTGTGGCACCTGCAATCGTCTTGATACCTGTAAGGTATTTCCCCAATGACTTGATTACAATTTCCTGTTGACCTATGAGACTGTCTACAGCCAGACCTACTTCCTGGGCGCCCTTTTTAACAATTACGATGGTGAGTTCTTCCTTGTCTCTGTGAGTCCCTTCAACACCAAGGATTTCGCCTAACCTGAGAATCGGCAGTGTTGCATTTCGGTACAGCACGACCTCCTGTTCCTGGATCCTGCTGATTGAAGCCGTTTTTATCGTAGTGATCTCCTTTATGTTGTTTAGGGGCAGAGCATATTTCTCTTCGCCCATGATCACCATCAGTGCCTGGATTATTGCCAGGGTGAGGGGGAGCCGTATCAGGAATTTGGAACCTTTTCCTAAGTTGTTTATTATCTCAACATTGCCGCCCAGTGACTCAATCTTGGTTTTTACAACATCAAGACCGACACCTCTTCCGGAAAGATCCGTTACCACTGCTGCTGTACTGAAGCCTGGCTTGAACAGCAGCATTATCAGCTCCTGCTGGCTCATGGATTCCACTTCATCACGGGTAACAAGTCCCTTTTCCAAAGCCTTTTGAGCAATCCGTTCAACATTGATGCCGTTGCCGTCATCTTCCACTTCAATTACAACGGTATTCCCGTCAGGATAAGCCCTGAGGTTGACGGTGCCATGCTCTGTTTTCCCTCTGCCGCTTCGCTCAGTCGGTGATTCAATGCCGTGATCGATGGAATTCCGAATCAGATGGATAAGAGGATCGCCTATTTCATCGATAACCGTGCGGTCAACTTCCGTCTCTTCGCCTGACATGTTCAGTTTGATGCTCTTCCCGAGATCCTTCGCCAAGTCCCTGACCATCCTGGGAAAGCGGTTGAATACTCGCTCTACAGGAACCATCCGTACTTTCATGACGGCATCATGCAGGGAGGTGGTGATTCGCTCAAGATACTCAACGGCCTCCAGATTGTTCTGATGATTGTCCGGACTTTCGTAGTCTTCAAGCCGAGTCTTGATAATGATCAGTTCAGAAACCAGATTCATCAGGTTATCCAATCGGTCTATATCAACCCGAACGGTTTTAGATGTTTTGCCCTTGGCAGAGGAAGTCTTGTCTGAGTCCTGCTCTTTGGTGGCTTTCAGATTCAATTTATCAGCTGATGGGTTTTCTGCTTCTTCATGTTCCTGAGCCTTGCCCGCAGCTGATTCAACAACTTCCGGAGCCGCCTTAACGCTCGCCTGAGCCTTGAAATCAGTCTCTTCGACAACTACCTCTTTTATTTCGGAGATATGCATGACTTCATCGCGCGTTTCGCCCATTGAGAGTTTCGTTATGTACAGAACCTCGAATTCATTATCGAATCGTTCATCCTCAATATCCTCGGCGATAGGCCATGATTTGATTATTTCTCCGCTCTGCTCCAATGTATTGAACACGATGAAAGAACGTGCAGCTTTCAGCATGCATCCTTCCTGAAGGATGATCTTAACCTTATATACAAAAAATCCATTTTCGTTGGCCTGTTTGATTACAGATTCCGGGATATCTTCGAGGGTCAGGTTGAAGCTATCCGTCTGTACTTTATACTCACTTTCCGGTTCGACGACTGAAGCAGGCTTTGTCTTTGAAATAAAGCCTTTCCGTGAACTTTCCACAGCTGAAGCCCCTTTGCTCTTGGCAATATCCTTGAGCTTCTGATTAAGTTCGCTGGAATCCAGGTCACCCTCCTGTCCGGAAGCAGTCAACGTGTTTATGTACTCTTCCAATGCATCGAAACATTCGAACAGGATATTGATGATTGTTTCTGTGACTGGAATTTCCTTGTTACGTACAAGATGGAGAACATTCTCCATTTCATGGGTCAGATTGGCAGTTCTTGTGTATCCCATTGTTCCGGACATGCCTTTGATCGTATGGGCAATTCGGAAAATTTCGTTCAACAGGTTCAGGTCATCTGTGTTATTTTCCAGTTCCATCAACACTTCATTCATATGCTGCAAATGCTCATTGGATTCTTCGATAAATATTTCCAGATACTGACTCATATCCATACGCTACACCCCCATGGCCTTAATGATTTCATCAGCGATGCCATCCAAGCTGACGATTTTATCTACTACTTCCAGTTTGATTGCAGATTTCGGCATTCCAAATACCACACAGCTGTCTTCATCCTGGGCGATGACGAACGTATGCTGCTTCTTAAGAAGCTTCAGCCCTTTAGCGCCGTCTGAACCCATACCGGTCATGATCACACCGATAATATCACTCATATTCAGTTCTGAAAGGGATGACATCATGGCATCTACCGAGGGTCTATGACCCGACACCAATTCATCGTCCCCGAGCTTGATTCTGAAGTCATGCCCATCCCTTACAACCCTAAGGTGATAGTTTCCAGGAGCTATGTATACCCACCCAGGTAATAGGATATCATCGTGTTCAGCTTCCTTGACGCGCATCTGACTGATGCCGTCCATACGTTCAGCAAGTGATTTAGTGAAGCCCGGCGGCATATGCTGTACGACAAGCACACTGGCCTGCAAGTCTCCGGGCAGATTCGGGATTACATCCTGCAGCGCCTTCGGACCTCCGGTGGACGTTCCTATTGCGATTATTTTCCTTATTTTACCATTTTTTAAGCCTCTGGAGTCTCTGAGGGCGGTCGCAGCTCTGACGACTGGAATCCGGTCCCTATGAGGAGCTGATCTGACCTTCGCAGATACGCCTGCAGCCATCTTAAGCTTGCTAAGGAGTTCCTGCTGCATGTCCTGCGTATTGATCTGAAAGATACTGCTGGGTTTTGTAATAAAGTCCAGAGCGCCCAATTCCAAGGCTCTCAGTGTGGCGTCTGCGCCTTCCTTCGTCAAACTGCTGAGCATGATGACAGGCATGGGAGCATCCCGCATCACAACCTCCAGTGCAGATAGGCCATCCATAACAGGCATTTCCACATCAAGTGTCATGACATCAGGCTTCAACAGAAGGACCTTCTGTATGGCTTCCTTACCATTCTTAGCAACATCCGCCACTTCGAGTCCAGGATCCGAATTGACAATGTCCGCAAGCACTTTTCTCATGAAAGCGGAGTCATCCACAATGAGTACCCTTTTCTTATGCATCTATACCAACCCTTTTTTTCGTAGATTGCGCTGCTTATCAAATATGAAGGCAATAATCTTATTCCTGTCTTTTTCTTCCACTTTCAAAAATCTCAATCCGCACTCATATCTATTAACTGCAGCATCAAACAACTGACACCTTACAACTTCTGCCATGAGCTCCACACGCTCACTTTCAAGAAGGATAATGATCTGCATTTTCTGGCCGGCTTCGAATTTTTCCCCGGCAATGGTCCTGAGTCCGCCTCCGCTGATGTCTTTCGTTATGAGTTTAAGCTCTTTGTAAGTCACAATCTCGACTTCCACAATCTTCCCATTGTTCACTTGTTTCTCTATCGTTGTTCCGACTGGAATCTTGAAAATCACATCGGTTACCAGCGGCAGTCGAAAATAGTCTCTTCGCTGGATTTTACCTATTGCACTGACCATTTGTATGGATAGGGTTGGCATGACACCGTCCAGGCTTCTGCTTACAACCAGTCCCGAAAAATGGCATACACCCAGTTCCTCTTTCTTGAAATAAACCAACAATCTTTTCCCGATATCCAGCGGGTATCGGTGCCCGCTATGGATAGGGACCGAAATTGAGAATTTCATATCATTCACGATTTCAACCAATTCACATTTCAGACTGATGCGTTTGTTCGTTTCGACTTCAAATGCAAGTTCTAAATCTGTAACATCTTTCAGCATCGATCTGAGATTATCCATAATGACCGCTCCCACAACGCCTTAACGCTGTAAATTGTTGAAGAGTCTGTTCAGAAAAACATCAAACCCTCTGACTGTATTGGGTGAATCCTTCTGAGCTGTCAGACTCGCAGCTATTGAGTCTATCCCCTTGCTTGCCAGACAATTGGGGTAGTTCACTGTGAAAGGGATTTGCTGACGAACGGACTTTCGCACATTAGGGTCTTCATAGATGAAACCCAGGCTCTCCACATCTACTTTTAGGAATTTTTTTGCTGCCGAATGGATCTTATTGAATACATCCTGGCCTTCCTTGTTGGATTCTACCCGATTGATCACTATTCTGATCTGTTTGTCCTGTTCAGTGATGTTTTTTATCAACGCATACGCATCGGTAATCGCTGAAGGATCCGGCGTAACAACCAGAATCACCTCACTGGCCGCACGAATGAATGACATCACATTCTGGCTCAGACCGGCGCCTGTATCTACCAGGATAAATTCGGATTCTTCATTGAGAAAAGAAAGGCTGTTTATCAGTGCATCCAATGATTCTGTATCTATATTGACAAGTTCCATGACTCCAGAGCCGCCGGATATGACCTTGATTCCTTCCGGTCCTTCCAAAACCACTTCCCGAATGTCCATCTCATTCTTTACAACATGAGTCAGTGTATATTTTGGGACAATCCCCATGATAACATCAACATTGGCTAATCCCAGATCTGCATCTATCACACTGACCCGGTAATTCCGACGTGATAATGCAATGGCAAGATTCACTGTGAAATTAGTCTTGCCGACACCACCCTTTCCACTGGATATGGTGATGACCCGCGCATCCCGCTTTTCCGGATTCGGCTCAGTAGATACATTTTTTCTGCTGGAGCTGATCAGTTCGCGAAGTTTCTGTGCCTGATCTTTCATAGAAGTTCACCCAGCAGCTTTCGGGCTACTTTTTCGGCATCAGCCACCTCGATATCATCTGGAACGCTTTGACCGATTGTAAAGTATGACAATGGCTTTCCGCTTGCCATTTTTACGTTCAGTATGTTACCGAGGGACTCCGCCTCATCCAATTTTGTAAACAGCAGTTTGTAATCACCCAGAAAATGGTATGATTCCAAAATGCTTATGACGTCCTTATACCCCGTGTTCAGGCTGATAACTAAAAAGATTTCTGAATTTGCAGTCCTTCCGATCAAACTGGCCAGGTCCGCCTGCATTTCTTCGTTTTTATGACTCCGACCTGCAGTATCAACCAAAACATAGTCCTTATCCTTGTATTTATCAATTGCTTCCCTCATCTCATCAGGCTCATAGATGACGGTCAGTGGAATGCCGAGAATTTCGCTGTAAGTCTTCAGCTGCTCAACAGCTGCGATTCTGAAGGTGTCCGCTGTGACGAGTCCTACAGTCCTGTTATCAACCAGTGACAATCTCGCAGCAAGCTTGGCCAGGGTCGTCGTCTTACCGACACCGGTCGGACCCACAAAAAAACATACTTTCTGGGGAGCCGTCTCACTTCCAATTGTGTATGGGGCACCAAGCTGATCCCTGACTGTTATCCGAAGCGCATTCCGTACTGCCTTGTCGTTTTCCGGACTGATTGTTATCTGCCTTCCGACTAGATCCAGAAGCTTGACCGCATTCTCATGGGTCAGATCCGAATCCTTCAGCAGCTTGTAGTAATCGGACCGTCCTCCGGAGTCTGTCTCCTGAGCTATCGGGATCACTTCTGTATCCCTTCGGTCCTGCTCCTTTGTAAGGATTCCACCAAGAATTGTCTGGATGGATGCTACCTGCTCTTTAAGCGTTTCAATCTCAGGATTGACTTTTTCAGATTCTACGCCAATTCCGGTCGGTACGGTTGATGGCAGGATCGGTGCAGGGGCTTCAGGAGCTGGGTTTTCCGGTGCCCTTGTTTTTGGAGGGGTTCCAATAGGTTCATCAATTGCAGCGACCACTTCAATCATGGGCTTGGAAAACCATGACAGCAGTCCTGGTTTCCTGATTTTCCGCGAATGCAGAATAACTGCCTCACGACCCAGTTCATGGCGTATCTTGATCATGGCCTCATTGATATCATTTGCCAGATAACGTTTAACCTTCATCAGAGAGTCACCATCCCAACAGATTTCACTTCTATACTTGATTCCAGCTCATTATATGACAGAACTACCAGATCAGGGATGTATTGTTCTGTAAGACGTTTGAAATACAGCCGCACGATTGGCGCGGTCAAGACGATCGGTTGTTCGCCCATTGACAGCAGCGTCTGGATCTGGACAGCAAGGCTGTTTATGATAGCCTGGCTTTCCATAGGCTCCAGTGATAAATATGTACCGGAATCAGATTGTTTGATTGAATGCATGAGTCGGGTTTCCAAATCCTGATCCAGTGTGACAACCTTAAGCTGCTTGGCATTGACATAACTCCTGGTGAGCATTCTTCCGATGCCCTGCCGGACATATTCTGTCAGGACATTTGCATCACGGGTAACAGAAGCATAATCAGCAAGGGTTTCCATGATGGTTACAAGATCTCGTATCGATACACCCTCACGCAGCAGGTTCTGCAGCACTTTTTGAATATCCCCGATGGACATCTGTCCAGGAACGAGTTCGTCTACCAATGTGCTGTTATTTTCTCTAAGGTTGTCTATCAGCTGTTTGACTTCCTGGCGACCCAGGAGTTCATGAGAGTGTCTCTTGATTACCTCTGTGAGATGGGTTGAGATGATAGATGAGGGATCGACAACCGTATATCCCATGATTTCAGCTCTTTCTCTGTCATTTTCATTGATCCATTTGGCAGGAAGACCGAACGCCGGCTCGATTGTATCGATTCCCTGGAGTTCACCCTCAATGTTGCCCGGATTCATAGCAAGGAACTGATCGAACATGATCGAACCTTGAGCTACCTCTGCACCCTTGATCTTAATGACATATTGGTTCGGTTCCAATTGAATGTTATCCCTTAATCGGATCATCGGTACGACAACGCCGTACTCCAGTGCAATCTGTCTTCGGATCATGACCAGTCGGTCAAATAAATCGCCACCCTGATTTGGGTCTGCCAGAGGAATGATTCCATACCCGAATTCCAGCTCTATAGGATCCACCTGAAGAAGAGGAATGATATTCTCAGGGCGTCGGATATCCTCGCTTTTTGTATCGGGAGCAGGAGCATGTTCCTGCTCAAGGGTTTTCCGATCCGCCTTTTGAAAACGCAGTCCGAGATAGATGAACCCTGATGACAGGACGAAAAACGGAAGATTCGGCAGTGGTGTGAGCCCCAGAAAGAAAAGCACGGCAGAAGAGATGAACATGACTCCCGGTCTGCTGAAAAGCTGTCTGATTATATCGTCACCCAGATTCGCATCAGATGCTGCTCGAGTGACTACGATACCTGTAGCAGTTGATATCATCAGAGCCGGTATCTGATTGACAAGTCCGTCGCCAACGGTCAGCAGAGTGAAACGTGACAATGCTTCCGTGACGCCGATACCCATTCGCAAGGACCCAATGGCGAAACCCGCCAGAATATTAATGATGGTTATGATTATACTGGCAATGGCATCACCTTTGACAAACTTGGTGGCACCATCCATGGAGCCGTAAAAATCCGATTCCCGTTGAACTTTCAAACGTCTTGCTCGGGCATCGTTTTCCGTAATGATTCCGGCGTTCAGATCAGCATCGATTGCCATCTGTTTTCCTGGCATGGCGTCCAGTGTGAATCGGGCCGCTACCTCAGCAACACGTTCAGAACCCTTCGTAATGACAAGGAACTGAACTATGGTAATGATGATGAAAACGATGAAACCAACGACTGCATCCCCTCCGATAACGAAATTACCGAAGGCCGCGATTACTTCACCGGCGTCTCCTTTTGACAGGATGTTACGGGTTGAAGAAACGTTCAGGCCAAGACGGAAGAGTGTCGTAATCAAAAGGACAGAAGGGAAAATTGAAAACTGCAGGGGTTCCGTATTGAACATGCTTATCAGCAGTATCACAAGCGCAATGGTAATATTGATACTCAGCAAAAAATCCATAACGCCTAAAGGCATGGGGATAATGAACATCAATATGATGAATATGATTGCTATCGGAAACAACAACTCTCCGATTTTCATGAAGGCCTCCCTTACCGCTTTTTCAGGTTGTAAACATATG
>CAZEHS010000086.1:0-13086 GCA_964511875.1 uncultured Peptostreptococcaceae bacterium | reverse complement strand
AGGCCTCCGGTGATGCCGGTGTATGCAATGGTGAAAAGTGGATCAGCTGCTACGTTGACTCCAACATGCTTCATGGCAGCCAGGGCCCGTGCACCGGCCATGGAAGCGCCTATCACGTTCTCAAGAGCCACTTTTTCATTAGGAGCCCACTCAGAGTGAATGGCGCCTGGGTAAAGGGCAGTGTTCTCAAGAATCTCTGTACTTGGTGTTCCGGGATAAGCCGCTGCATAAGTCACCCCAGCCTCGAACGCACCCCGTGCAACTGCCTCATTACCTGTCATCAATACCTTTTTCAAGTTTCGCACCTCTTTCTAAGGATGTAAAATTCATTGGAAAACTTATCATTTTTGAAACCACCGAATTCACCGAAGGCACCGAATAGACAGATGTAAATGTAAATGACCTTCCTCGGTGTATTCGGTGTATTCGGTGTATTCGGTGGTTCCATTCTTTTTTATTTGTTCCCTGCAATCAGGCTTCCCAGGGCGATGCTGTAGAGTTTGGCTTCGTGGCTGTCGGCACGGGAGACAAGGACAACAGGTACCTTGGCACCCATTATGATGCCTGCGGAATCGGCCTTTGCCATATAGGTCATCGTCTTGCCGATGCCATTACCCATTTCAATATTGGGAACAAGCAGGATATCTGCATCCCCGGCAACCTCTCCGGTGAATTTCTTCACTGCGCAGGCTTCCTTCGATACGGCCAGGTCAAAGGCCAGAGGACCCTGAACAAAGACATCGAGTCCGAATTCGCCGGCATTGCCCATTTTCTGAAGGGCATCTGCATCAACTGTGGCCGCCATTTTTGGCTCCACCTTTTCTTTTGCAGCTAAACATGCGACCTTCACTCGTTTAATTCCTATGGCCTTCGCCACCACTACTGCATTCTTGATGATTTTTGCCTTTTCTTCCAGTGTGGGGGCGATATTCATGCCGCCATCAGTCAGGAAAAGGAGTTTATGATAATTAGGGGTTTCATATACCATGACATGGGACAGCTGACTGTCGGTCCGTAAGCCTATTTCCTTATCCAGAACGGCTTTGAGCAGAATAGCCGTATCAATCAGACCCTTCATAAGGAAATCAGCCTTACCGGAGCTCACCAGCTTCACAGCTGTCCGGGCAGCATCGACAAGATCAGGAGCCTCGATCATCTCAAAAGATGAAATATCCAGACTGCTCTGATGGGCCATCGCTTTGATTTTTTCAGTATCTCCAATCAGAATGGGTTCAATGATCCCTTCCTGAGCCGCATTGCATACAGCGATGAGCACATCATCATCCTGTGCAGCAGCAACTGCAAGTCGTGATTTTTTCTGTGCCTTTGCAGCACTGATCAATTCCTTGAAATTTTTAATCATCGTCTCACTCCCGTCTGGGCATTAAAATTATTTGATTACACTTCCAAAAATAATTGAATCCCACCCTTAGTTTACCAGAAGGGTGGGATGATTTCAACAAATATTTGAAGCCTGCAACAAATTAGTTAAATCATTCTGCAACAGACCCCGCAAGCAGTCTATCTTTTCGAACTTTATCCAGCCACGCCTTACATATTTCATCTTCAGGTGCCTTTTGAACGGCTTCAATAAGGAATTTCTCCGCCAGATCCAGGCTGCCTTTTTCAATGAGAACAATACCCATGTTACAGAGCATCTCTGAACTCTCAGGATTCATGCTGATTCCCTTGGCAAGCTGCTCTTCAGCATCCTGATAACGCATCAGCATCAGATAACAGATTCCCAGTTCATTGTAGGTTTCAGGATGGGCCGGATGAAGCTGTTCGACCCTCAGGAAGCAGGAGATGGCATCCTCATACTGTTCCAGCCCCTTATAGGCCAGCCCGATGAAGAAGAAAAGGTTCCACCATTCCGGATACTTATCCTCCAGGGAGCAGAGAAGCTCCAGAGCATCCTGATTATAGCCCTTTAAAACAGCATTGTAACCTTCCTCATAAATCCGTTTGTCCTCAAGCTGAATCAGAAGAGTCCTGATCTCCATCTCCTGGTCCTCTGAAATTTCCAGGGCAAGTGCCCTCTGCCAGCATTCCGCGGCTTTAATATAGGCCTTCCTGTTCGCGTAGAGGAATCCTAAAAAATAATGGGCCTGCGCTAATTCCGGATTGAGCTCGGAGAGGGTTTCGTAAACCTCAAGCGCCTCTTCGTTCAGTGCGGTTTCCAAACGGGTGTTCTCATACTTGGCAGCAAGATCGACCAGTGAGCGGCCATAATTGAACAGTGCATCTTCGCTGACCGGTGCCAGCTGGACTGCTGCCCTGAAAAGCAGCATCGCCTCATCAAAGGCACCTTCGGAGGCTGAGCGGATCCCTTTTGTCAGAATCACCTCCAGCATGTCCGGCTGATATGCCTTCAGTGCCTTCAAATAGGTTTCACGATGGGGTGTTTCAGAATCGATACCAAGTATTCGGATCATTCCCTCCACGAGAGTGATCGACGAAAAATGCTCCAGATTGTTGTCCTTGATGTCACCAACGATCTCGTGCAGCTGTACAGGCAGCGGTGTGCCTTCAGGAAATTCAAAACCATTCCAGCCCAGCTTCATGCCTGGCTTCAATTCAATGAAAATCAATTCTTCTGCCCGTTTTCGCAGAAGCGGATTCAGTCTATTGAGCATGATGACCTCTTATATCAGTATCTTATGGAACATCAGATCGTCCACATAGGTTTTCTGGTTTTCGTCGTAATGGTGCATCAGAACGGTTCCTGCGAAGCTGAAACCACAGCTGAGGACCGTATTGATAGACGGCAGATTGTTTGAATAGATCTCTGCTCTGACAATTTTCACGCCCTGCTTCTTCAGTTCCTGAGTACAGAAATTGGTCAGGTTTTGAGCAACGTTATTACCGCGGAAGCTGTAATCCACGGCTACGGTGATATTAGCAGAATGGTCCTGATGCCCCTTTCCCTTTCTTGCCCGAATAACTGCAAGAATGACATCATCATCCGCTGCGACAAAGACGAATGTATTTGGGTTCGACAGCCATTCAAGGACCTGTTCATGGGTTGCGATTTCTGTGAAGGACACCTCCGCCATTTCCTCGCTTAGCTTTGCAAACAGAGATAATACTTTTGGGATGTCCTTTTCCTGAAGTTCACGTATAGAATTGCTCATAAGATGTCTCCTCTCATTTACAGCTCCGGATTATTCACCGATCGGCTGATGTTCTTATCGATGATTTTGGCTTTGTAGAATTCGAAGTAGTCGTATTCTCCCAGTCTCAGAAATCGTATCTCCCGCTTCGACGCTCGGATATGAAGTTCCGAGATATAGTCATTGGAGACCTTACAGCCGTCGCAGGCAACGATTACTTCTCTGCTGCTGGCTTTAACGATCTTGAAATCAATTTCTGTTTCAAGGGGAACCACCATACTGGTCTTCAGTGGGCGGTTAATGCTGTTGTCATTGGGATTGAGAGGTGTCAGCTGATATACCGGCAGTTCTGAATGGGTGGCGACACCACCTGCCCAGATGGCATATCCTGTTGCGCCGATCGGCGTTGAAATTATGAACCCGTCACCGGTGAAGTAGTTGAAGGGTTTGCCGTTTATGAAGATTTTCGCTTCCATTAAGCGGGGTTCCAGATGCTTGATCAGGATTTCGTTGAAAGCATAGCTTTCTACCTGTTCTCCCATGACGGTTTTACAGATGACTTTCAGAAGTGGGTAGCTCTGGATACTGTAGGAATGTGTTTCGAGAGCATCCAATAAGCCGGACATATTATCAGGGCGAACATTGGGCAAAAAACCAAGACTGCCGGTGTTTATCCCTATGAACGGTGTCCGTTTGGAACGATGGTCCCTTACTGCGCTGAGCATAGTGCCGTCTCCACCGATGGCGACGATCACATCGGGATCCTCATCAACAGACTGGAAGCCTCTTTCAGCCATCAGCGTAATTAGTTTTGCCTTGACAGCCATGCTCTCCCGCTTGTAATTATGGTGTATCAGTATTCTTCTCATTGGGACTCCTTAATGCATATTACGGCGGAACTGCCGTTTGCGGCGACTGGATTTGCTGAGGTTATCGAAGAGGAATCCCCGGTAAACCATGACAAAAGGAAGCACGATCGCCTGAATCAGGATACCCGGAAGTGTTCCAAGGCCTGGAAACAGCATTCCTCCGAATATTCCGCCCCCAAACGCCAGGATCATCATCGGGAGCAGCGGTACGAACCAGTCTATCCAGTTTGCAAGAATGAATTCATAGGATTTTGAAAGGGACTCCCCTTCAGAATAATGTCTCAGGTAAAGCATTTCAGGCAGTGGATTCAGGAATATGAACGCTCCCAGGTATCCGATCATCATGACGACAAATCCTAATCCGCTTAAAATCCCTCCTAAGATGGATAGGGCGTAGAATGCCAGGTTGATGATCATGATCATGATTACCGTCCGACGGAAATAAACCTGTACACCATCCTGCAGATCCTGGATTTTCAGCTTTCTGTACCGTATCACCTGCTCCAGAACATAAAGATAGGCCCCAAGAACTGCCCCATCTGCAATCAGCAGGAAAATGCCTGCCAGGAATCCGAAAAAACCTGCCGCCATAGCGATCATGACATTCACAAGCAGGACTCCAACAGTGATCGGAATCAGTACCGGACATGCCTTCAGGGCAGCAAAAGTCTTTGCGGAAACCTCCCTGTTCACTTCCATTATATCTTTCAATATGTTCAAAGGTAATCCTCCTGGTAGTCGTACTCTGTTATTATTCCCCATGAACCCAGAGTTTCCTGCTAATTTTCATTAATAATTTCAGAAGCTTTCCAGCGCCATACTACCTTGGACGGAGATTGTGACGTATCAAAGCAGACAATCATCGGCTCTATCAGGGCACACTGTGTTTCGGGATTCCAATCGAAAATTTCAAAATGGAACCGTTTAAGCAGCTGCTTGACAGGAATATCCCCATATGGAGCCCAGTTGGGGTCTGAGCGGTCACGAGCATGGAGCAGGTCATGCTGTTTACCCTTCTCCGGTTCCCTCGAAGTCAGCAAGGTACCTGTAAAGGATTTGGGTTTATAGCTGACAATCGCATCCCAACGCAGGCAGGCCCGTATGATTTCCTCAGGCAAACCGGCATGGACAGCAAAATCATACAGCAGCATCCATGATTCATCCTGCCCCACATGCCTGTCCCAATGGCCGTATGCCTGCCACCAGGCATCCATCGAGGTATACAGGGTGCTGGGTCTGTCAAATCGGCTTTCCAGCTGCATCATGGTCTTTTTGAAATGACCTCGTTGGTAAAAACGGTCCAGCAGATTCTCCACGCGCTTCAATTCATATAGTTCATCAAAGGTGATCCATTTGGAGCACAGCACTTCGTAAGGCGGCTCTTCACGCCACTGAAAACCATAGAAATCAGCGTTCTTGCGCATAGCAGTGCCGTGAATGAGCTTAAGGAAACCTAGCTGAAGCATATCCGGCCTCATTGCATAAACTGCATCGAAGGACTCCAAAAACCGCTCATAGCTTTCATAGGGAAGACCAGCTATCAGATCCAGATGGAGATGGATGTTTTCGGGTTTCTGAAGTGCTGTCACATGGCTGCGGATCCTATCTGTCCAATCCGGCCGTCCACTGGCTTTTAATGCCTCAGGGCAGGTACTCTGAACACCGATTTCAAACTGCACCAGATTCTTTCTTAACCCAGCACATAGTGTGATTATTTCCTGTGTCAGGATTCCTGCCGATATCTCAAAGTGAAAGCAAGTCAGCCCATTGTCATGGGATTCGATGTATTCTAAAATCGGCAGGAAGTGCTCCGGTTTGACGTTGAAGGTTCGATCAACGAATTTAACGGTCTGAATCTTTCTTTTAAGAAGCCATTCCAGATCTCTGAAAACCCTCGGCAGTGAAAAATAACGGACTCCTTCCAGTGCGGAAGACAGGCAGTAAGTGCAGCGGTATGGACATCCACGGCTGCTTTCATAATACACCAGCCTGTTATCGAAGGAATCCCCCTCATCATATGGGAACGGAATGCTGTCCAGATCCTGGATTAACTGAGCTGCAGGATTGATGCGTATGCCCATGTCCGTATTCCAGGCTGTTCCGGCGATATTCCGATAGCCGGAGTCGCCAAATCCGCGGGTGAACAGGTTCCGTACGGTGTCCTCACCTTCACCAAGAATCAGTCCGCTGATAAAAGGGTTGTTCTTCAGAATGGACGCGGCAGAATAGGTGACTTCAGGCCCTCCCATCAGAATCCGCAGCTCCGGAGTAATCTTTTTCAGATTGGCTCCGATCTGAAGAATCATTTCAACATTCCATATATAGGTAGAAAAACACACACAGTCATATCCCCCTTTATGTATCGAAAAGAGGATTTCATCAGCCGGCTGGTTGATGGTGAATTCCTTCAACTCCACTTCCAATCCGGGAATTTCACGCAAAACACCCCTGATGTAACGCAAGGCCAGGGATGAATGGCTGAAGCGGGCGTTCAATGTTGTGAGAAGTACGCGCATGTTTTCTATGCCTCCATGGCGGCTTCCCGGATAAGTCTCTCGTAAAGCCCGATGTACTGCGGTACGATTTTTTCAGCACCATATTCATCTCTTGCCCATGCCTGCCCTGCAAGCGCCATTTTCTGGTGTTTGGACGGATCAGTCAGAATGCTCAAAGACTTTTCAATCATGCAGTCGATGGCCCCAACCGGACAGGTGTATCCCGTGATCCCGTTACGGATCACCTCCGGTATTCCTCCGGCATCAGATGCAACCACCGGCGTGCCGCAGGCCATGGCCTCAAGGGCGGCAAGTCCGAAGCTTTCCTTTTCGGATGGCAACAGGAACAGATCCCCCAGGGAGAGCAGCTCCATCACTTCACTCTGGGTACCGAGGAATAGGACCCGTTCGTCAAGACCAAGCTGTGTTACCTGCTCTCGTGCGCTGATCAGATCCGGACCCTCTCCAATCAGTAGAAGCCGGGATTCCACTTCCTGACTGACGCCTTTGAATATGCTTATAATGTCGTTCACCCGTTTAACCGGTCTGAAATTGCTGGTATGAATCAGGATTTTTTCGTGGTCCTTTATGCCCAGGCCTTTTCTGATGTCATGACCATCCAACCGAACGCAAAGGGATTCATCGATGAAATTGTAAATCCTGGTAAGCCGGTCACCGATATCGACAACCTCAAGCGCCTGCAGTCGAAGGCTCTCTGAAACCGCTGTGACGGCATCGGACTGTTTCACGCTGAACGCATTGATTTCACGGAGGCTAGGTTCATCCGCCATGAGGGTGATGTCCGTGCCATGAAGCGTTGTAACCAGAGGAATTCTGCGCCCTAGCATCTCACGACCCATCCAGATGGCAGTTGAATGAGGCACTGAATAGTGCGCATGGAGGATATCCAGTCCATAGAAATCATCCACCTGCTTGATTGTGTTGGCCATGGACATAAGATACGGCGGATGTATGAATACCGGGTAATTGGGCACGCCTACTTCGTGAAAAAAGATATTCGGATGATAATGGCCCAGTCGGAAGGGCTTTTGGTTTGCGATGAAGTGGACGACATGGCCCCGCTGGGCCAGCTGAATCCCGAGTTCCGTTGCAACTACGCCGCTTCCTCCATATGAAGGATAGCAGCAGATACCGATATTCATTATATTTTTCCTCCAGCGTATATTCTCAAATCCATGGAAAATTCCATGTCGATCAGTTCATTCAAAAGACCCCTGCCAAATATCGACAGGAAATACCAGGGCATAAGCGTACGTTCCTGTTCTTTTCCCAATGGTTTCATCATACGTGCGAATCTGTGATAGTCATCCACTCCCGAAGCTTCGGCAATAACTGATTTTTTGATCTGTTTGAGCATCCATCTCCGTTCACGTTCCTGCATCTTTACAGCTCGATCAATCAGCAGTTTCCTTGCATCGGCACTGACCGGAAGTGAATCAATCAGGAGGGTGAAGCCTTCCAGATATGTATCATTATTATTATCGATGCGGTTACGCAGCTGATCATCTGCCAAATCCATAATCCTGTCAGAGTACCATTCATCAGGGCTTACCCGCAGAAGTTCAATGATTTCGCCCTTGGTGAGGAAGTCTGAACCAGGCGCCAGAGCCCAGCTTTCCCGAGGAACTATCACCGGAAGCTGACGGTTAAAAACTGCGAACAGGGCACTGAGCTGACCATGATAAGCTGCCTCACTGGGACCGAGAACAGCCGCTGCAACCGGAAGGAGCCAGTCCTGAAGAATCGGGCGCAGAGCAACCCCTGTGCTGAAATCCTCAGGGCGCGAATCAATCCTTGTCAGCAGATCGTCCAGGGTCCAGTGTCTATTCCCATGGCGATCATGGAAAACCTTGCCGCTTCCATCTGAATACACAGGTATCCGAACACCTTCATCTATCAGAAAAATACCAGTCTGGCCCTCGCCCATCATCACCTCAGGACGAAAGCCAAGTTCGCTTACTGCCTGAGTTCCACTGATGAACGCCTGTTGTATTGTCAGGGTATCCATCAATGATTTTTTAAAATAGGGTTGCATGACAATGCGCATCGCCGTATCCGATGGATCCAGTATCACTAATCCCCATGATGTAAAAAGTTCCAGTAGAAGCCTTCCGAACCATTCTCCAAGGGTTTTGCTGTCCGCAAGAGTGCCTCGAATGAGGTCAGCCATATCCTTACCGCTCTTTTGCACCTCCAGATCGGAGCACAGCTCCTCACAGAGATCTATCAGTTCATCCGTTATCGGCAAGATGCCGACCGGCATATTGTTCCTATGGTGTCTGGATAACCGGACCCGTTTGATCCGATTGCCGTCAAAATTCCAGTTCATCGCAATTTCGGCGTAATCATGGTCTTCCGTGGCCATCCAAAACACGGGGATAACCGGTCTTCCGGTTACTGCACTCAGGGACTTGGCCTGTTTGATGACCGTGATGGCCTTGTATATCGTGTACAGAGGACCGGTGAAGAGCCCTGTCTGCTGGCCTGTTACAACTGCCAGGCAATGCTTTTCACTAAGCATCCGGATGTTTGCCAGGGTATTATCCTTTGCCCCCAGCTTAAGGTTCAGGGCTAAAAGTACATCACTCACCTTTGCCGGATCTGCACCCGGATGGTTATCCAGCCAGTCAATCCTTTCATTCCAGTGATCAGAGCGTTTAAAATCATATGGATACAGGTCTTTCACCTTATCATGATCATAATAAAGTTTTTCGGTGATTCCGGAAAACCTGTTTTCTTCAACCGTAAAAATGTTCATAGTCTCTCCTCCGCATACATTATCATTATAGCACAGGAAAACAGGAGAAAAGAGAAGAGCACTTCATTTCAAAGTGCTCTGCGAATTCCGATGGCCCGTTCTCTATAGTCCGGTTCAATCACTTTTATAGAGCATACGATTATAGCAGTGCTTGAAGCCAACCTTTGCATAGACATTCATCGCTCTCTTGTTCTCTAAGTCGACATGGAGGGACACATTGCCATTGGTGAAGTTGATGACTTCTTCCAGTAATTCAGTGGCGATCCCTCTGCCCTCATTGCCTTCCTTTGTTCCAATGTATCCAAGATGATATGTTGGGATGAAGCTTTCAAAACCCATGTGAACCACCACGGCTATACCCTGTACGGTTTCGCCGCGGGTCGCAATCAGGATCGTACCGCGATCAAGTGCATTAGCGATTGCGTTCGTCACCTCTTCATAGCTGTCGGTATATTGCTTTAAGAACAAGTTGACGAATTGAAACAGCTGATCGACTGTATATTGCCCCTTAGTAAGATGTTTAACACTGAGGTTGCTTTTACCGTCATTTAGAATGACGATATGGGTACCGTTCTTAAGCAGTCCCTTTCTTGCCATCTGATACAGCCCTGCGAAGCTATAGGCTTCATGGGTGCTAACATGGAGACTTTCTTTAGCTCTCAGGATTTTGGCGCATTCAACCAGAGTTTCATCACTGATTGCCAGAATGCTCCCTCTGGTATCATAAACTGCATCAAGTGCGGACTCAAGAAGCTCGGTATTGCCGACCTGAAGATGCTTGCTGTGTTTCGTAGTGGTGCTGGCGGTCGCATCAGTCTGGGAAATCTCGAAGGATTTACGGTATTGATCATAAATGGCATTTCCGTTTGGAATGGTACACGAGATCAGCGCTGGGGTCTGCTGACTGATTCCTTTGATGAACCGTCTTTCAAAGCTGTTGTGAATCCCTGTCAGAGTCAGTCCGTAGCTCAACTGAATGAAAATATTGTCTATTGAATCTCCAAACTTTCCATAAAGCTCATCACCGATCTCTTCAAATGCCAGAATGCTGGTATTTACATTCGCCTGGCCATTATATCCGTTAAAGAGGCGGTTCTTGACACAATGATTCTCGATGAAATGACGCAGATCCTTTGCATTGTCTGCAGTGACATCCAGTCTTTCATATATCCCTTTCAGCTTGTGTTTGAGCCGATCGCTCTTCTGAAAGGGAACCGTGACCTTCAAGCCCTGATCATTTCCAAATTTGATCATGGACTGAATATAGGGCAACTGACCTTCTACAAGAATTCCTTCTTTATTTCTGAAAATCGCGTCCTTGACCAAATACTCAGATACCCGGTCATAGACATGATTATACGGATTTGCCCCTTCGAGCTTCAGATATATTTTTTTCACACCCAGATATGCCTCAAGTTTTCTCGCTCTGAAAAGTGGCGTTTTCCCTGATGAATTTATCATAGTGACCCTCCTTCTTCAGCTGCAGTAACCAAGGCTCCTTGATCCTGTCCATATTATATAATTATACCATAATCTTTGAATGCCGCAAAAATAGACTGCAGCTCCAATCCCATTCCTGTACGGACAAAGCCGGTCCTTGCAGGCGGAATCGTGAAGATGCAGTCTCTTTTTTGTTACATTTTTTCAGGCGCAGCCATTGTGATGAGATAAAGCCCGTTTTTCAGGGTTTGCCGAACGGCATTTACCAGTGCCAGTCGGGCTTTGGATACCTCGATGTCATCGACCAGAATCGAATGGTCATGGTAGAAACGGTTGAATGCCTGTGCCAGATCCGTGATCAATCGTGTGATCAGGGCCGGTTCGTATTTGCGGGCGGCATCCTGCACAACCTGTGGCAGCTGGCTCATGATACGGATCAGATCCATTGCTTCCTTGCTGTCCAGGAGGCTGTAGTCTACATTTACAGAATAATCAATGGCAGCCTTGCGGAGTACGCTGCATGCACGGGCATGGGTATACTGTACATAAGGGCCGCTCTCCCCTTCAAAGGAAAGGGTACGTTCCCATGAGAAGGTATAATCCTTGATTCGGTTATTTGACAGCTCCTGGTAGATGACGGCTCCGACTCCCACCTGCTTGGCGATGTCGTCCTTGTTAGCCAGATGGGGACTCTTCACTTCAATTATCTCACGGGTCTTTTCAATCGCCTTTCGGAGCACTTCTTCAAGAAAGACCACGCGCCCTTTCCGTGTGGACAGGGAGCCCTCTTCCAGACTCACCATGCCGAACTCCACATGTTCGCAGTCTTTGGACCATTCATGCCCCATCATTTCAAGAATCTTCTTCCACTGCTGGAAGTGAAGTTTTTGAGCAGCCCCGACCACATAGATATTCTTTTCGAACTGGTAGTGCTTCTTACGGTAGATGGCTGCAGCCAAATCCCGGGTGATGTATAGGGTGGATCCGTCCTGCTTGGTTATCAGGGCAGGCGGTAGGCCATGAGGTTCCAGATCAACGATCTCGGCACCTTGTGAATCGGTCATCACCTTCTTATCACGCATTTCCTGAAGAACTTCCGGCATCTTATCCGAGTAGAAGCTCTCTCCTGCCAGGGAATCGAATTTTGCATCCAGAAGATCGTATACACGGTTGAATTCCGTCAGGCTCACTGTGCGGATCCAATCCCATAACTCATAGGCTTCGGGATCACTGTTCTCCAGCTTAGTGAACCACGCCCTGGCTTCTTCATCCAATGCGGGATTGCCTTCGGCTTCTTCATGGAATTTTATATAGATCTTCAACAGTTCAGGAATGGGATTCGCTTCGATGGTTGCACGATCGCCCCACAGCTTGTAAGCGACTATCAGCTTGCCGAACTGGGTACCGTAATCGCCCAGATGATTGATGGACGTTGTGTTGTACCCTAAGGCTTTGTATATCCTGTACAGGGAATTCCCGATTACTGTGGATCGGATATGTCCCATATGGAATGGTTTGGCAATGTTAGGCGACGAGAACTCGACAATGACATTCCTTCCGTTTCCGAGAGTTGAGTTGCCGAAGGTGTCCTTCATGCCGGTCACTTCTTCGATGACCGTCTGGGCAAACATTTTTTTTGAAAGATAGAAATTCAGGTAGCCGTTCAGCGCGTCCACCTTATCGAACATCGGATTATCCTGCAGCTTCCCGGCCAGTTCTTCAGCAATAACTTTCGGTGCCTTACGGAATTGCTTGGCCATTTTAAAGCAGGGGAGGGAAAAATCACCCATATCACTGTACTTCGGAATCTCCATCGCTTCAATCAGCTCACCTGCAGAAATGCCTTCTGCCTGAACAGCGACCAGAGCTGCAATTTCTTTCTTAAAATCAATCATCGTATGCCTCCTAAAAAGTTTGAAGTTGCAATCAAAAACAAAAAACTCCGTCTCTTATTTTCGAAAAGAGACGGAGATATCCGCGGTACCACTCTTATTAACACCGTTGCCAGTGCTCACTCAGATCCGATAATGGCGGACTGCCATCCAGCCTACTCAAATTCAGCCGGAATCTCCGGGATGCGTTTCAAACCAATGCTCCGACAGGCTCTCACCTTCCCTGTCTCGCTGAATTTCGCAGCTGGTCCTACTCTTCCCTTCACAGATGCATCACTATTCTTTTGAAGTACTATACCATATGAAACGACAAGGTTCAAGGATCATGATGATTTTCATTTTGCTGTTTCTGCTAAGTTTTCTGGGAATCTTTCGATAGCGGCTGCTGCTGTAAGTTCTTCCATCATTTTGGAATAAACTTCATCCTTCTTTGAGCTGAGAAGGTTTGTTTGAATCGATTCCTTGGCTTCTGCCAGGGTCTCCTGCTTCACACCGGCA
>CAZEHS010000085.1:6774-13783 GCA_964511875.1 uncultured Peptostreptococcaceae bacterium | reverse complement strand
GATCTTTTCATCCCCGGTGGTGCGATAACCGGGGGATCCATGCGCTCTACCAAGACAGGTCTTCTTAGCCGGAAACGCAGGATAACTGAAATCGCATCGGAAGCAGATGCACTTCAAACGAAGTATGACTCAATAAAAGCCAAAATTGATGAATTGATTCAGAATTCAGCGCGACTGGAGCGGGAAGTCCTGGATATGAATCGGGTCATGGATGATAGGAAACTGGACCTGGCCAGAAAAGAAGAGCAGGCAAGACAGATGGAAACGGATCTCGAAACGGCTCAGAGTATCCTTAACAAACTGGAACTGGAAAAGGGCCGACTCAAGGTGGAAATCGAGCAGACCAATCACCGGATCGCAGTGATGGAACAGGAAATTCTGGAACATGAAACGGATGGACGAATCCTGGAAGATACACTTCTGGAAAATAGCGCTGCCTTGGAAACCGCACAGCTTGAACTCACAGAGCTTCAGGAAAAACTCACGCAGATGCGGGTTCTCAGAGCTACCCAGAAGGAAAAGGTCCTCTCACTGAACGAGAGGATCCTGATGGAACAGAGCAGGGAAAATGAGTTGAATCAATTGATAGAAGCCAGCCATTTGAAGAACGCCGATTTTAAAGATGAATCAGAGAATCGGAAGCGCATGCTGTCCCTGCTCAACGAAGAGATGGAGGCCAACCGTTTTTCTGCAGAGAACTGTCTGGCATCAATGAATGAACATGATCAGGAGTCCGATGACCGGAGAAAACAGCGGGAAGAGCTGATGGCTGCCGATGCTGAGCTTCGTATCCGTTCAGGTGCACTTTCTGAGCGGCTCAGTCTGTGCGAACTGGAAAAGCAGAGGACCGACGCCAAACAGGAAAACATGATGAGTGCGTTATGGGAGAAATACGAACTCAGCTGGCTCGAGGCATTGGATCTGAAAATGGAATGGGAAGAACATAAAGCGCAGAAGCGGATTCGGGAACTGAGAAGGGAAATCCGGGATCTTGGAGATGTTAACACAGGAGCCGTTGCAGAATATGCGGAGGTTAAGGAGCGGTTTGAATTCCTGACAGGCCAGCGTAGCGATCTGACTGAAGCTGAAAAGGCCCTGCGCCGGATCATCAGGGATTTGGATAAGGCTATGAGAGTTCAATTTGTCGAAGCCTTTGAGAAGGTTCGTTCAGCCTTCCAGGAACTGTTCTCAGAGCTGTTCTCCGGTGGGACGGCTGATGTGATCCTGGCTGATCCGGAAGAACCTCTGGACTGTGAAATCACTATTGTCGCTCAGCCCCCAGGAAAGAAACTGCAAAGTCTTGAGCTGATGTCCGGAGGAGAGAAATCCCTCACTGCCATCGCGCTGCTTTTCGCTATCCTGAAAAACAAGCCCTCGCCTTTCTGCATGCTCGATGAAATCGAGGCCGCTCTGGATGATGTGAATGTCTGGAGGTTTGCGGAGTTCTTAAAGCATTTCACCTCACGTTCCCAGTTCATTGTAATAACCCATAGGAAAGGAACCATGGAAATCGCGGATACGCTTTACGGTGTAACGATGGAAGAGTATGGTGTATCAAGGATACTGTCAGTGAAAATGGAAGAAATACCGGTTTAGGAGGATTTATGTTCAAAAAATGGTTCGGGTTCGGAAAAAAAGAAGAAACCCCTGAAACAACAGATCAACCCTCAGAGCAAACCCCTGAGGAAAAACAGGAACCGGAAGCTCCAACGGCGGAACCTGCTTCAGAGGAAGCGGCTGAGGAAGTACCTGAACCTGAGGAAGAATCTGCAGCGTTCGCTGCGATTGACGATTCTGAGGACGGCTATTCACTTGAGGAAGACAATAAAGGCGGTTTTTTCGGTCGGCTCTTTTCAGGGCTTGATAAAACCCGTAAAGGTATTGTCGATAAGATCGATCAGGCAATAAACAATTACGGAGAAATTGATGAATCTCTTTATGATGAAATTGAGGAAATCCTGATTTCAGCGGATGTTGGGATGGATACAACCCTGAAGCTGGTCGAACAGCTGAGGGAAGAGATGAAAGTGATGAAGGTTAACGATACACAGGGTGTTCATCGGGCTCTAGCAGCAGTCATGGAGCGCCTTCTTACAGGTGAAGGTGATCATCAGCTTGAACACAGGACTCCTGCCGTGTATCTGGTGATAGGTGTAAACGGAGCAGGGAAAACAACCAGCATCGGTAAAATGGCCAAGCTGTACCAACTCCAGGGTAAAAAAGTCCTGCTCGCTGCAGCGGATACCTTCCGCGCAGGTGCCATCGACCAGTTGAAGGCCTGGGCAGAGCGGACTCATACCCCTCTTATCGCACACAAAGAGGGATCGGATCCGGCTGCAGTTGTATTTGACGGCATTCAGGCGGCTAAAGCCCGTCGTGTGGATATCCTGATTTGCGATACGGCTGGTCGGCTTCACAACAAAAAGAATCTGATGAACGAACTGGCTAAGATATTCAAGATCGTTGAAAGGGATTGGCCGGAGGCTCATCGGGAGGTACTTCTTGTCCTCGATGCCACGACAGGGCAGAATGCGGTACAACAAGCCCGCCTTTTTAAAGAGGTGGCTGATATCACCGGCATCATCCTGACAAAGCTGGATGGTACAGCAAGGGGCGGTGTTGTGCTGGCTATCCGGTCTGAACTGAATATTCCGGTAAAACTTATAGGTGTCGGTGAAGGTATACATGACCTGCAGCCGTTCATACCGGCTGATTTCGTGCGGGCATTGATGAATGTGCCTGAAGAAACCTTCAAGCACGATGTAATGTGAAAGTGCTTGACATCCTTCGATGAGTCCTGTAACATACTACTGTAAAGCAAATTGGCTTTACGAGGTGTGCATATGGCTGAGACAATGGAAAAAAAACTGAGACTCGGCGATCTATATGATCACTACGGAAAACTGCTGACACCTAAGCAGCAGGAAATTCTGGATCAATACTGCATGGATGACCTGTCTCTGGCGGAAATTTCGGAGAACCTCGAAATAAGCAGACAGGCTGTGTTCGATACAGTACGCAAGGCCGAGAGACAATTTGAAGAATTGGAAGGCAATCTGAACCTTCTGGCAAGACATCAGAAGCGCAAGAACCTGCTGGACGAGGCTTTAAAGCTGACAACCCGATTGATGGATGAAATCCCCGGGAACAAGTCCGAATTGACTCGTTTGATTGATATTATCACCGAAGTTCTGGAATGAATCCCTTAGTGGAGGCACGAAACCAATGATTTTTGAGAATCTTGCAGAAAAGCTGCAGTCGGCATTCAAAAATATCACCGGCCGCGGCAAACTGACAGAGAAAGATATCCAGGCCGCCATGCGCGAAGTCAAGCTGGCTCTTTTGGAAGCAGATGTTAACTTCAAAATTGTAAAAGACTTCGTCCAACGGGTCAGTGAACGGGCTCAGGGCGAAGAAGTCATGGAAAGCCTCAGCCCGGGCCAAATGGTCATCAAGATAGTACGGGATGAACTTACCGAGTTGATGGGCACCACCCATGAAAAAATCCGGATTTCTTCCAAACCGCCGACAGTTGTCATGATGGTCGGTCTCCAGGGATCAGGTAAAACAACGACCAGCGGCAAATTGGCTGCAGTGCTGCGTAAACAGGGAAAACGTCCCCTTTTGGTAGCATGTGACATATATAGGCCTGCAGCCATCAAACAGCTGCAGGTGGTGGGTGATCAGCTCAGCATTCCGGTATTCTCCATGGGTGAAGCAAACCCTGTGGAAATAGCCAAGGCTGCAATCGCGCATGCGAATAAATTTTTCAATGATCTGGTCATTATCGATACTGCAGGGCGACTGCACATAGATGAAGAACTGATGGCAGAGCTGCAGAATATCAAGAGTGCTGTAAATCCTTCCGAGATCCTGCTGGTTGTTGATGCAATGACTGGTCAGGATGCCGTAAATGTTGCGCAGTCGTTCAATGAGCAGCTGAATATCGATGGTGTCATCCTGACAAAAATGGATGGCGACGCTCGCGGCGGTGCTGCGCTTTCTGTCAGAGCAGTAACCGGGAAGCCCATTAAATTCGTTGGAATGGGCGAGAAACTCAGCGAACTTGAAGAATTCCATCCCGAAAGGATGGCATCTCGGATACTGGGCATGGGGGATATGCTTTCTCTCATTGAAAAGGCTCAGGAAAACCTGGACGAAGAAAAAATGCGCAAAATGGAGAAAAAATTCAGAAAGGCCGAATTCGACCTTGAAGATTTTTTAGACCAGCTGCAGCAGATGAAGAAGATGGGATCCATGCGCGATATCCTGGGGATGCTCCCCGGTGTTAATAATAAAATGCTGGATGAAGTGAAGTTTGATGAGCGCGAATTCGTGAGAATGGAAGCCATCGTGCAGTCCATGACCCTTAAAGAACGGCGGAACCCCGATATTCTCAATGCCAGCCGCAGGAAGCGGATTGCTGCCGGCAGCGGCACCCAGGTTCAGGATATCAACCGACTGGTGAAACAATTCGAACAGTCCAAGAAGATGATGAAACAGATGTCCGGCATGGGTGGCATGGGTAAAATGGGTGGTTTGGGTAAAATGGGTGGCATGGCCAAGATGGGCAAAATGGGTAAAGGCGGAAAACGATAAATTCCGTTCTTATAGAACAACTGAAAACAGGAGGAAAATAAAATGGCAGTAAAAATCAGATTGAAGCGTATGGGTCAAAAGAAGAAGCCTTTCTATAGAATCGTAGTGGCTGACTCCAGATCACCCCGTGATGGTAAGTTCATTGAAGAAATCGGTACTTTCAATCCGTTGACGGATCCGGCTGAATTCAAGATCCAGGATGAAAAAGCAGTAGAGTGGCTTAAAACCGGTGCACAACCGACTGAAACCGTTAAAGCGCTGCTCAAGAAGCACGGCGTTTATGCAAAGCTGGCTGAAGGTAAGAAAGCAGAATAGTTTCAGGAGGTAACAAGGCATGGGTGAACTGGTCAAAGTCATCGCACAGTCTCTGGTTGACCATCCGGAAGAAGTTACTGTCACTGAAGTAGAAGCTTCTCAGTCCATCATCATCGAATTGAGAGTCTCTCCGGATGATATGGGTAAAGTCATTGGAAAACAAGGCCGAATTGCAAAAGCGATCCGGACAGTAGTCAAGGCAGCGGCAATCAAAGATAACAAGCGGGTTGTTGTAGAAATCATTCAGTAAATCAATTGGAGCCTGTGACCAGTCACAGGCTCCGTCTTTGTATAAAGTCCAGCGGATGCTTTGAGGTGAATAAATGGAGCGATTTTTAATGGTGGGAAAGATTACCGGCACACAGGGATTGCGTGGCGAAGTCAGGGTGTATCCATATACGGAGTCTCCTGAAAGATTCGATGAACTGGAGCATGTGTTTCTGAACCAAGAATTGACCCGGAAAATGGTGATTGAAAAGTCACGCCAGAATAAAAAGATGGCGATCATAAAATTCGAAGGGATCGATCGCGTCGAGGATGCAGAAAAGCTCAAGGATCTGGAACTGTTCATTGATCGGGAAGAGCAAGGTAAAGAGCTGGAAGAAGATGAGCATTACATCGTGGATTTGATCGGTAAGAAGGTAGTGGATGCAGTTCATGGACCCTTAGGCATACTGGAAGATGTCCTGACTCATACAGCACAGGATTTGTATGTCGTGCGCTTGGATGGTTCAGGAAAGCAGCTTCTGATTCCCGGCGTAAAGCCCTTCATCGAGAATGTTGATCTGGATGCTGGTATTATCCATGTGCGTTTAATTGAGGGGATGCTGGAATGATAATTGATGTGCTGACCCTGTTTCCGGAAATGATAGAACAGGGAGTCAACCACAGTATCATGAAACGTGCTTCCGATAAAGGTCTGTTCACTCTTAATGCCATCAACTTCAGGGACTATAGCCAGGATAAGTTCGGTCGGGTGGACGATGCGCCGTACGGCGGCGGAGCGGGCATGGTACTGCAGGTTCAGCCAATCGAGTCGGCACTGATGGCGCTTGATCTGCCCGAGGGGGCCCCTATCATCTATACGACACCGAAAGGGGACACCTTCAATCAGAAAATGGCTGAGGATTTTGCCAGGCATGATCACCTGACATTCATTTGCGGTCACTATGAGGGACTCGACCAGAGGCTGATTGATAAGTGGGTGACTCACGAGGTATCCTTAGGCGACTACGTGCTTACCGGCGGTGAACTTCCGGTTCTGGTGATGGTAGATGCTATCATAAGGCTTCGTCAGGGTGTATTGGGACATGAGCAGTCAACGGATGAAGAAAGCTTTTCGAACGGGCTTCTGGAGTATCCTCATTATACCCGGCCGCCGGAAATTGATGGTCAGGCCGTTCCTGAAATCCTTCTGAGCGGTCATCATGCCAACATTGCAAAATGGCGTTTGGCCGAATCCTTGAAACTGACAGCGGTGCGAAGACCGGAACTTTTCAAGGCATGGTGCATAAGTCCGGACCGGACAAAGGCCTAAAAAAAATTATTGATACAGGTTTTGCAGGAGTTAAAAGAGTTGTCAGAGGCCAAACACCTATGATATAATGGTTTTTGTGATATTACGGGTGTTCCGCTGCAGCTTCGCTGTAATGAACACCTATGAAGAAGGGAGGATAACAACTATGAATATAATTAAACAACTGGAATTGGAAAACATGAAATCGGAGCTTACTCCTTTCAATGTTGGAGATACCGTTCGTGTTCACCTGAAAGTAGTCGAGGGAAAACGCGAGCGTATCCAGATTTTCGAAGGCACTGTTCTTAAGAGACAGAATGGCGGTGTTGCAGAAAACTTCACTGTCCGTAAGATTTCTTCCGGAGTTGGTGTGGAAAAGACTCTTCCGCTTCATTCACCTAAGATTCAAGCGATTGAAGTCGTAAGACGCGGTAAGGTTCGCCGTGCTAAACTCAACTACCTGCGCGATCGCATAGGTAAGAGAGCAAAAGTCAAGGAATTGATCACGCGATAGTGCACTTAAGGAGCTGAACCTACGGATCAGCTCCTTTTTTTTGAATAATGGAGGGAAACACATGG
>CAZEHS010000085.1:0-6764 GCA_964511875.1 uncultured Peptostreptococcaceae bacterium | reverse complement strand
CATCAACTGGTATCCCGGTCACATGAAAAAAACCAGGGATCTGATTACCCAGCATCTGAAGCTTGTTGACGTAGTGGTAGAAGTGCTGGACGCACGGATTCCGGTCAGCAGCAGGAATCCGCAGTTTGATGATCTTGTGGGAAATTTGCCCCGGGTCGTTGTCCTGAACAAATTCGATCTGGCGGATGAATCTGCATTGAAAGAATGGGTGCTATACTATCGTCAGCGCGGTATCCGGACCGTGCAGCTTAACGCAATAAACGGAGACGGTCTTAACCGGCTGGTCGAAGCAATCAAGGAAGCAGGAAGTGCCAGAGCGGAGAAATTGAAAGCGAAAGGGCTTAAGCTGATTGCAGTGAAATGCATGATATTAGGAATCCCGAACGTTGGAAAATCCTCTGTGATAAATAAACTGGTCGGGAAGAAAAGTGCTAAGACAGGCAATAAACCTGGCGTGACACGTGGCAAACAATGGGTGAGAATCAGGGAAGATATCGAACTTTTTGATACGCCTGGAATTCTTTGGCCTAAAATAGATGATGCATGGGTTGGAAGCCATCTGGCCATGACGGGCGCCATCAGGGATGAAGTTTACGAGCATGAAGCCATCATACTGGAACTTATACAAAAGCTGGTGGACCGATATCCAGAAGCACTGAAAACACGATATAAACTGACGGAGTATGCAGACAGTCCGATGGGCATCGTCGAACAGATTGCTGCAAAGCGTGGTTGTCTCAAGGTGGGCGGTATTGCCGACACTGAAAAGGCTGCATGGCTCATTATGGATGAGTTCAGAAAAGGACTGCTTGGAAGAATTTCACTGGAACTCCCGCAGGATCTGCTGGATCAGGAACAGTGCCGACTGGATGAAAAGGCCAGGGAGAAGGCTCTGAAGGAAGCAGAAAAGAAAGCTGCCTTGGGGGACAAGTATCAGTCAAACGAGAAAACCTCCCTGTGAACGTTCGAGAGACTGGAGGATATCGAATGAAAACAGTGTATATGGATAATGGAGCCACATCATTCCCAAAAGCCCCCGGTGTAGTGGATGCCATGGTGGAGTATATGACAAAAGTCGGTTCCAATGTGAACCGCGGGGCTTATGATACCTCCTATACTGCGGAACAGATTGTTTTCGAAACACGTACCCAGCTGATGGATTTATTCGAAGGGGAGAAACCTGAGCATGTTGTTTTCACGCGCAACGTCACAGAGAGCCTGAATGTTCTGCTCAAGGGATTCTTGAAGTCAGGGGACCATGTTGTGACCAGCGGGGTAGAGCATAATGCTGTCATGAGGCCTCTCCGTTCATTGGAGCAAAAGGGAGTTCGTCTGGATATCGCACCCTGCAGCGAAGAAGGGGATCTGGATTTGGCAGCCTTCAAGAAAATGATTCGGGCGGATACACGACTGGTGGTCATGACTCATGCATCTAATGTGTGCGGAACAGTGATCGATTTGAGAGCGGTCGGTGAAATCTGCCGGTCCAACGATGTCCGGTTTATCGTGGATGCTGCTCAGACAGCCGGCGTCATTCCTGTTTCAATGAAAGCGTTTCAAGCTGACGCGATTGCCTTCACAGGTCACAAAAGTCTATTGGGTCCACAGGGAATGGGTGGGTTCGTGATCAAGGACTCTTTCGTATCCCAGGTTGCACCTCTTATAGAGGGAGGTACAGGCAGCCGGTCCGATTCGGAATTGCAGCCGGAGTTCATGCCGGATAAGTTTGAGGCAGGAACTCCCAATATTCCTGGAATCTACGGTCTGAATGCTGCTTTGAAATATATATTGGAAACAGGTATGAATCTGATTCATGAAAAGGAAATGACGTTGACTCATCATTTCATAGAAGGTCTTAAAACGATGGATCATGTCAGGATCATCGGCAAGAAGAGTGCCGATAACAGGACGGCGGTCGTATCAGTGGATTTTCCTCATGAAGACAACGGGCTTGTTGCGCACTATCTCGACCGGGATTTCAACATTAAAACCCGATGCGGAATGCACTGCGCACCGGCTGCTCACAACTCCCTGAAAACGTTTCCTAAAGGAACGGTTCGGTTCAGCTTTGGTTTCTTTAACTCATTCGCAGAGGTAGACTATGCTCTGCAAGCGGTCAGAACATGCCGAAATATTTAAACTCCTTCAGTACAGGGGTAAATATCCGGCATTTCTGATATAATGGATGAGTGTTCTAAGTGTGTGAGGAGAGTGTGTCTGCATGAAGCAGTCGTTAGTTATTTGTGATGAGAATCCCATGCATCTTTCTTATCTTAAACAGACTCTGGAAGACTATGATTCCAAAGGAAATTTTGAAATATCAGCGTTCGCTGAGGGTATTCTTCTGGACAGGGCTCTGGATACTCTGCATATGGATGTCGTTTTTCTGGATATGTCCATGTCGGGAGCCAACAGCATCTATCTTGGCAGACGCATTCGTGAAAAATATCCTCACGCCAGAATCATTCTGGTGACGGAATCAAATTCATTCGAATTGAGTGCTTATGAGCTGCGAGCATCATACTATCTGGTTAAACCGATCATGGTGCACAAGATCCATTCGATTTTGGATGAGCTGTGCATGACTGAACCTGATATTACGTCAATAAGACTGAAATGGTTTTCCATTGAAACAAAAAAGAGAAATGTCAGAGTAGCTTATGAAGATATATGCTACATCGAGAAGGATCAACGAAAAGTGGTTGTTCACACCTCGATCAATTCCTGGGATTTTTATGGGACATTCAAAGAAGTGAGAGAACTTTTAGATATGGAGCATATGTTTGTACAATGCCATCAGGGTTTTATCGTGAATATCAACAGGGTATCAGTGATGGAATCAGACGGCATAAAATTAACAGATGGAAAGTGGATTCCTGTAAGTCGCCGTTTCAGACATATTGTCGAGGACGCTTATTTGAAAAACGGAAAATCAGTTTTATGAAGTGACTAAGAGAGCCTGGCAATTTTCAGCCAGGCTCTCTTTAGTCTTCACTCATGAATGTTTCCAGAATTTTCTCTACGGAGATCAGCCCTAAGATGGTGTCTTCATCCATGACCGGTATGGTAAAGACTTGGTGGTCACGCATGGCTTTTGCTACCTGCGAAAGGGTTGCATTCAAGGTAACCGAAACGGAGGGGCGCTGCATGATCCAGTCAATTGGGCACGTTTCATAATGACCCGGGCTAGAAAGAAACTGATAGACTGACACCAATGTGATTATTCCGGTCAGCTTTCCGTCCTCCATGACAGGAGCTGCATGAATGTTCTGGGTTCGGAACAGTTCAATGGCTTTTTCGATAGGATCGTTGGATTCCAGAATAGGAACATCTCTGTTAAGCAGATCGCTGATTGACATTGGAGTACTCCTCTCAAAAAGGGGGGGCTGTCTATGGATACACTTATATTCTTACCATCATTCATAACATTTAATCAAAAGAATTCATAGTGGTGAAAACACACTGTTAGATATGCGTAAAAGGTGATATAAATGAAGTGAACCTTGCTTCCGGTGGGGTTTCGACCATCGGAAGCAAGTTGGACGGATAAAGTGTCTGTTGAAGTCATGGACCATGGATGTGGATAGTGAAGAGTATCTCCAATGAATTTGTCGAGGGGTTTTTGCCAATGAGCAGTATGATAATTGTGTTTATCATCGGGTGTATGGTCGGATACATTGCTTTCAGGATGTACAGTTCAAGGGGTTCGGCAAACCCCGTTGCAGCAGATACGCTCCAAGGCAGCGCTGTGAATTTCCCCGGAGCCGTGGTGCGACTGGAAAAAGACAGGACAGGATGGCTATTCACTCTGTTATCAGAGGGGACAGAGCAAATCAGAACAGGTTGGGCACCGATCAGATCGGTAAATGAACCGATTCCCTTGGATCAAGTATTCAAGGACGTGGATACTGGGGTACTCACGGACGTGCTGGATAATGCGGTGAAATTCAACCTGCCTGTCAATTTCGAATGCAGCCTTAAAACGGACACTTTTGAAGCGCATTGGGTGGAACTGATTCTGTCTTTGGATGTAAAGTCAGATAAGCCATTGATGAATGGCATGGTAATCAGCATCATGGACCGAAGGATACTGGAAGAAGAACTATTTGAAGAGAAAAAGTTTGCCGAACAGGTCCTGGAGGATTCCGGCGTAGTTTTCAGCGTGCGTAACCGAGATATGAAGCTGATCAGAGCGAATAAGGCATTTGTCGAAATCGGCGGTTATACACCGGAAGAATTATATTTTGCAGATGGTGATCGTTTTTTAGCCGGAGAATCTTATGATCATCTTATCACTCAGTTTTCCAGAGTGCTCAACGGCAATTATCCATTGATATCCGAAGACGCTTGGTTTTGCAAGGATAAGTCGAAGAGACTTCTGAGATGGACGCATACCGGGATTAAGAATTCCGAGAAGCAGGTCAATCATATTATTTCTGTGGGTGTGGATATAACGGACCTAAGAGTTCTAGAGGATTGTCTCAAAGAAAAGGCGGATCAATTCGAAGTAATAAATGATCGGCTTGAAGTTGAAATGAATCAGGTCCAACTCCTGGCTGATCACAGGATGGCGGTCATAGAGCTTTTCGACACATTTAGAAATTCTCAGACGATTGAAGATCTGTTGGGAATTCTTAAGAATAATCTTCCTCAGTTTGTGAAATATCGTGATCTGATGGTGGCACTCAGGATTTCAAGGAGCAATCCCGGATATTTTATAAGGGATCTGGTCAATGAAACAGCCGAAGACAAGATTATGCAGATGCTGCAGGATGGTAAGGGGATTATTGGATATGTAATCAAGAGCAGGGAGTTGCATTTGTCAAATGATGTAAGGCTGGATTCGTTTTTTGTTCCTCATAACCCGAATGTGAGATCCTATCTGGCACTCCCGATCATCTATAAGGATTTCCTTTGGGGTGTGATCGGTCTGGATCATTTTGAGGTGGGACATTTTACCGATCAGGATGTGGAGATTCTTAGCATCGTCGGAACGTTGATCGCCATGCAGATGGAGGAAATGAGTGCGAAGCTGGCCCTTCATCAGGAATCAGACCGACTCCGGATGCTTCATGAGCTTGTCCAGCAAATGGCCCAAGCAAGGAACAATGAAGATATTTTGAAAAAGATATGTTCCAGTGGTCTGTTTGCTGCTGTTCATATCTATAAAACAGATACAGGCGGCCGGCTGAATGCCTGTCCATGCGCTCTCTGTGAGGAGGATGGGTTTCCTTTGCCAGTGGAAGTCATGGAGATGCAAAGGGTTCCGCATACCTCCTGGGAATCACATGAACTGTCATACCGTTATAATTCAGCATTCTCAATCTGTTACAATAATCAATTCCTGGGTTTAATCAGAGTGTGCAGCGATCAGCCTTGTTCCGAGCAGGAGATTGAATTAGAAAGTATTCTGGCGGAACAGACCGGCGTTTTCTGGGAGCTTAACAATCTGATTGCTCAGCGTGAGCTGGAAGCCATGATAGATCCGCTGACATCCGTTTGGAATCGGCGCTACATGCTTGCCAGGCTGGAGCAGGAGGATGAACGGATTTTCAGATATGGCGGGAACGCGTGTGTGGCAATCCTTGATATGGGTGATTTCAAGCTTATCAATGATCAGTACGGGCATGTGAAAGGCGATGAAGTCCTTATTGCAGCGGCAAGGCAGATTGAAAAAAGCATAAGGAAAACTGACTTTGTGGGACGATATGGCGGCGATGAGTTCATTGTGTTTCTTCCCAATACGAACCTGCAGGATGCCGAGACGCTATTGGAAAAAATCAATGATGGAATATCATGCCTGTTGATTGATGGTATTCACCGACAGATTGAAATCGATAGCGGTGCTGCAGTAGTGCCTGGGGATGATTCATCCTTAATGGGCGCTGTCAGGACTGCTGATGAAAGGATGTATCTGAATAAGCGTGAACGGAAGCGCAGAACGCTTCTACGTGCCTGAATGCAGAAGAAGACTTAACCAGAACTTTACAGAAAGTTTACTTATTGAATATTTCGTTAAGTTTCAATAAAGGGTATTCTAGAGATAAGTCATTGAAACATCAGGGCTGGATGGAGGAGATGTAAACATGGGCTTCGGAAAAATATTGATCATCGAGGATGACGAGCATATTCAGGAGCTGCTTCGCTTTAACCTGCAGACAAATGGCTACGATGTCATAATGGCTTCTGATGGATTACAAGGACTGGAAATGGCAAGGGAAAACCTGCCGGATCTGATCCTGCTGGATCTGATGCTGCCTAAGATGGACGGACTGGATGTGTGCCGGGCAGTGAAATCGGATACGCAGATGATGATAATACCGATCATCATGCTTACAGCAAAAGGCAGCGAAACTGATAAAGTCCTCGGACTGGAACTGGGTGCTGACGATTATCTGACGAATGCCTTCAGCATACGGGAGCTGATGGCTCGTATCAAGGCCGTTCTGCGACGAGGATCCAAAGGAACTGAATCGGCGTAGCCGTCTAAAATGATAACCATTGATAATCTGATCATTGATATCGAGAAGCATGTGGTCCATAGGGACGGCATTGAATTCCAGATGACGCTGAAGGAATTCGAACTTTTAAGAAAGCTGGTGTCAAATCGGGGGAAAGTACTGACAATGAACTACCGCCTGGATAACAGATGGGGATATGACTATTATGGAGAAACCCGAACAGTCAACGTTCCTGTCCGTCACATTCGTAAAAAGATTGAATCTGAACAACATCAGAATACTGTACCAGTACGAAGGACTGGC